>JBDHHL010000041.1:0-16099 GCA_039589375.1 Gemmatimonadota bacterium
CCACGGTGATCTCGCGGATCAGCCTGCCGAACAGCTTACCGCGCTTGCTATCTTCGGCCGCTTTCTTGCGCTTGATCTGCGACCACTTGCTGTGGCCGGCCATGGACGGATGCCTCCTGGAATTTGAGTTGAATAGCCTGCTGACCCTGCACGAAAGATACAGGCGCGCACGAGCCCGATCAAACCAATCGACCGCACGAGCAGCGCTCAGTCGGTGCAGGCCGGGATGACCGGTTATGCTTCCGTCGTCGCCATCGCCGGCCGCGCGCGGTCTACTTCTTCGCTTCCTCCTCCTCGCGTGCCGCCGCCTCTTCCTTGACCTTCTCTGTAATATTCGGTGGGGCCGGCTCGTAAGCCGAGAACTTCATTCTGAAACTCCCACGGCCCTGAGTGATGGAGCGCAATGTCGACGAGTAGCGGTCCATTTCGTTGAGGGGGACCTGCGCCTTCACTATCTGTTTCTTCCCCCTCGGTTCCATCCCCAGGATCTTGCCGCGCCGCTGGTTCATGTCGCCCATAACGTCGCCCATGTACTCCTCTGGCACGGTCACCTCGACTTCATAGATCGGTTCGAGAAGTATCGGGCCGGCGTCAGGCGCCACGTTCTTGAACGCGAGCGAGCCGGCGACTTTGAACGCGATGTCCGACGAGTCCACCGAGTGGTGCGAGCCATCGTAGACTTCCGCTCGAAAGTCGACGACGTGGTACCCTGCCACCACCCCCCTCTCCGACGCCTCCTGGATGCCCTTGCCAACCGATGGGACGAACTTACCGGGGATCACGCCGCCCACGATCTTGTTGACAAATTCGTAGCCACTTCCAGCCGGCAGCGGGCTCAGGCGGACCCAGCAGTCGCCGTACTGGCCGCGGCCGCCTGTTTGCTTCTTGTAGCGGCCATGGCCTTCCGCCGTCTTGGTGAACGTCTCCCGATAAGGGATACGCGGCTGTTCCGTCGCCACCTCGACGCCGTAGCGCCGCTTCAGGCGGTCTATCGCCACTTCCAGATGCATCTCACCGAGGCCGCGGGCGATCGTCTGGCCCAGCTCGGCATCGTACGACGCCGTAAACGTCGGATCCTCCTCGTGGATCTTGTGCAGCCCCGTGGAGACCTTGTCCTCCTCGCCTCGCTTCGCCGATCTCACAGCCACCGAGATATCCGCATCCGGGAAGCTGATCCCCTCCAGGACCAGCGACCCATTGTCACCTGCGAGCGTGTCGCCCGTATGCGTGTCGTGGAGCTTCGCCACCACTCCGATGTCGCCGGCGTGCAGTTGCGTGACTTCCGTCCGATCCTTCCCCTGTGGCACGGCTGGATGCCCGAGCTTCTCCGAGGCCTCTCGTGTCGTATTCTTCGCCGAAGCTCCGGCTTGCACGGTTCCCGAGAAGATCCTGAAGTAGGAGAGTTCTCCGACATGCGGCTCCGACGTGGTCTTGAACACCAGGGCCGTGAGCGGGCTATCGTCGGAGGCCTGGAGTTCGACCTCGGTGTCGCCGTCCTTGCCGAGTTCGTGAACCGCATCCGCCGGGCTTGGCATGATCTCCACCAGACGCTCTAACAGACCGCGCGCGCCGTAGCCCTTCTCCGGAGCCGCGCAAACGACCGGGTAGATCAGTCCGTTCTTCATCGCCGTCTTCAACGCTTCGGCCGCCCGGACCGGCTCAATCGTCTCCTTCTCGAAGTACTCTTCCATCAGCGCGTCGTCGGTCGCAGCGATGGCTTCCACTAGCTCTTGATAGGCCGTGGCAAAGGCGTCCTGGAGATCCGCGGAGATATCGTCCGTCCCGTATTCGCCTTTTTCGGAACCAGGGTCGAATATCCGGGCGCGGCCCGAGAGGAGGTCGACGACACCCTTGAACTCTTCGCCTGAGCCGATGGGAATCTCGAGAGGAACCGCATCCTTCGAGAACTGCTCGTGCAGATCCGCGAGCACCGAGTCGAAGTCCGCGTTCTCCTTGTCCAGCATGGACACGACGAAGATCCGCGGAATTCCCCGCTCTTCGCAGTATTCCCAGACATTCTCCGTGCCCACCAGGACGCCGCTCGTGGCGTCCACCAAGACGACAGCCCCGTCGGCGACTCGCACGGCCGCTTTCGCGTCGCCTGCGAAATCCAGGTATCCCGGAGTGTCGATCAAGTTGATTTTCGTGTCCGACCAGACCGCGTGGGCCACTGCGGCAGCGATGGAGATTCCGCGTTCCTTCTCTTCCGCCATGAAATCGGTGATGGTCGTGCCCTCTATCACCGACCCCTTGCGGTTGGAGGCTCCTGACGAAAAACAGATTGCATCAACGAGCGTCGTCTTCCCCGTCCCTCCGTGCCCGAGGAATACGACGTTTCGGATCGCTTCGGTGTTGTAGGTCTTGGCTGCCAAAGTGCCATCTCCCTGGTGTGCTCGTTGTGAGTCGGGACCGCTATCGTATTTTGCCCGCCACAGTCAGTCAAGGACGGCCTCTGGCATCAGAGCGCTGACGATACGGACGAGAAAGGGTCTGGTCGGGCTGCTAAGCAACGTCGACGTCTATCGGCAGGCGGGCTCGCAGTGCGAGCGCTGGGGTCCAGAAACCGCCAGGTTCAGTGCCTAATCTCGTGGTCCGCCCGGCGCTTGCGCGCGTAATCGTCCAGGAACTTTCGCTCCTCCAACGTAAGCGAGTCGAGCCCGTGTTCGTCTATCTTCTCGAGGAGCTTGTCAACTACGTCGAGCATCTTGGCCTCTTTCTTAGCCTCTTTCTTGGCCTCTTTCTTAGCCTCCCTCGAGCTGCTGCGCGCCCCCGGCCCGCCTTGGGCACCGCCTGCAACGACCGAAAGCCTGCGCTTGCGAAGACGCTTCTTTAGGCCCTCAAGCGCTGCCTGCACCTCCCATGCCTTCTTCAGGTACACGAACCCCACAACCAGCCCGCCCAGGTGCGCGAAATGTGCGATCCCGTCCGAGGCCCCGTCGAAGGCCGAGAAGAACGTGATCGCCCCAAGGATTAGAACGAGATACTTGGCTTTTATGGGGAAGATGGCCCAAATCCAGATAAGACTGTTGGGCCAGTTCATAGCGTAGGCCAGCATCACACCGAAGATCGCGCCCGAAGCGCCGACGATAGGCACGTCTGGTTCTTTGCCGATGCTCCAGAAGACCAGCGTGAGAAGCGCGCCGCCGATCCCACAGATCGCGTAATACTTCACGAACTCTCTACCTCCCCAGCGATCCTCCAATGCAACGCCGAAGAAGAAGAGCATCAGCATGTTGAATAGCAGATGCAAGAAACCGCCGTGCACGAACATGTATGTGACGATCGTCCACGGCTCCCTCCAAGCCTCAGAGGCCCTGAAGCCCAGGTGGGCTGACAGCCAGTCGAGGGAAATGGCGCCCGACCAGTTCAGCAAGAAGACGACAGTGTTGGCGATGATCAGACGCTTGACCCATGGAGTCAGCCGGTAGCCGAAAGGTCCGAAGCCAGTCCCGTACATTCCTCTTTGTTCGCGCACGCGTTGCCCTCTCGCTCTACTTCCCTGACCCTTCTCGCCCAGGCGAGTTCCGTGAGCCGCGCTCCTCGAGCGCCAGCTGCACGATACGCTCGCAGAGATCCTCGAATGGTATACCGGCGGCGGCAGCGGCTTTCGGTATCAAGCTGGTCGCCGTCATGCCGGGTAGGGAGTTCGCCTCAAGACACCAGGGCCGGCCGTTTCGGTCAAGCCGGAAGTCGACGCGGCTGTAGGCCGACAATCTGAGCACACGGTGCGCCCTCACCGCCAGTGCCTGCACCTCCTCCGTGCACTCCTGGCTGAGCGGCGCCGGTACCTCGTACTCGGACATCCCCTTCGTATACTTGCACTCGTAATCGTAGATTTCGTGGCTCGGGCGTATCTCCACGATCGGAAGCGCCTCGTCGCCCAGCACGCCGATTGCCAGTTCCTGGCCAGCGACGAACGTCTCGACGATCGGGGGACCGGCATAGCTGGAGGCCTCTTCCAGCGCCGCGACAAGCTCCGGCCCGCTTCGCGCGACGCTGACACCAACGGTCGACCCCTCTCTCGACGGTTTCACGACTACCGGGTAGCCGCCGAGCTCGCTTTCCACCTCCGATGCCACCACGGGCCCCACAAGCCAGGGAGGCGTCGGCACACCACCACTCAGGAACAGCTCCTTGGACACCAGCTTGTCCATCGCCAGCGCGCTCCCCAGCGGACCGCTTCCCGTGTAAGGGATGCCCAGAAGGTCGAGCACTGCCTGAACGCGACCGTCCTCGCCGGACCCACCGTGCAACGCGACGAAGATCGCCGCGGTATCCTTCAATTCGGGTGACTCCTCGAGCCTGCGGGCCAGCTGCCCGTCGGTAAGCTTCGACAGCTCTCCCGAAGCCGGCGGCTCGCGCCCGATAGCGGCGGTCGCCTGACCGTCCTCCTCGGGGATCGGGCGACCTCCCGCAGCATCGATCGCCACGACGTCGTGGCCGTTCGATCGGAGAGCCATGGCGATCGCGCGTCCCGTCGCCAGCGAGACATTTCGCTCGGGGCTGGTTCCACCCATCAAAACCGCGATCTTCACAACCGCATCCCTTTCCCCCCGTGGGTCCGCCGCACGACGTCCGCCATCGCTACTCCGACTCCCGTCCGGTGGTCACCGAACGCCCTTTGAACCGAACCGGCAACAGCGCCCAGGTCGAGACCGCCTCCTCCCCCTTCAGAGCCGGGTGATACTCCAGCCCCGTGGCCCCTCTGAGGGCAATCTCGTCGAGCTCCTCGCTGCCGCTGGATTCCTCCAACTCGACCGAATCCACCGCACCGGCCGCGGTGATGTGGATCCGCAGGACCACCTCGCCTTCCACACCGTAACGCCAGAGGTGTGCCGGATAGCGAAACGGCAGCTCCTGAGTACGCAGCGCCGGCAGGCGCTGTCCCGATCCAAGCCAACCGAGAAATCCGTCCGGTCCGAGGCGTCCACCCGCCGCGGCGTATGCAACCGCCGCGATCGCAATCACCATTGCCAGCAAGACGAACCTTTTCACGCGTCTCCCATCTCACTCTTGAGTTCCGCCAGCAGAACAAGCGCTTCCAGCGGCGTCAGCGACTCCGGGTCGATCGAACGTAGCCTCGCCACTACAGGGCTCTCCGGAAGCTCGAACAGCGATAGCTGCGTTCGATCGATGGAATTCGGCAGTCGTCCTCGGCGTCCGACCGGGCTCGTGACCCCGTCCACACCTTCCAGGTCGTGCAGAATCTGGCGCGCGCGCTGGATCACCTCCGTGGGTAGTCCGGCCAGCCGGGCAACCTGGACTCCGTACGAGCGGTCGGCGCCGCCAGGTTCAAGTCGGCGCAGAAACACGATATCGTCCCCGACCTCTTTTACCGCAACGTTGTACGCCGCCGCCGCCGGCAGCAGATCGGCGATCTGAGTCAACTCGTGATAGTGCGTGGCGAATATCGTCTTCGCGCCGATGTGTTCGTGGATATGCTCGGTTACTGCCCAGGCGATCGACACGCCATCGTACGTCGAGGTCCCCCGGCCGATCTCGTCGAGCAGAACCAGGCTTCGATGCGTGGCTCCGTTCAAGATGGCCGCCGTTTCGATCATCTCGACCATGAACGTACTGTGGCCTTGAGCCAGGCTGTCCGAGGCACCGACACGGGTGAATATGCGATCGATGATCCCGATCTCCGCCGCGTCGGCGGGCACGAACGAACCCATTTGCGCCATGAGCGCAATCAAGCCAACCTGACGCAGGATCGTCGACTTCCCCGCCATGTTCGGACCCGTAAGGATGATCACCCGCTCATTCCCGTCCAGCCGGGCGTCGTTCGGCACGAACTGCTCGCGCGGCATCATGCACTCGACAACCGGGTGCCGTCCTCCACGAATGGCGAGCCGGTCCTCGGAATCTACATGCGGCCGTGTGTAGCCGTTCCGTTCCGCTATGTGAGCAAGAGCTGAGAAGACATCGACAAGCGCCACGCGATTCGCTAGATCCTGCAGGCGGCCCAGCTGCGCCGCAATCGACTCGCGTACCTCGCGGAACAGCTCCTGCTCCAGCGAGCCGATCTGTTCCTCAGCGCCGAGGACTTTCGACTCCCACTCCTTGAGCTCGGGCGTGATGTATCGCTCAGCATTCGTCAACGTCTGACGCCGCTGATAAGTCTCGGGGACTTTCGCGAGGTTTGCCTTGCTCACCTCGATGTAGTAGCCGAACACCCGGTTGTACCCAACCTTGAGCGATGCGATGCCGGTCCGCTCACGCTCTGTGCCCTGCAGTTCGGCGATCCAGTCCACCGCGCCGTCGCGAATGCCGCGCAATCCATCCAGCTCCTCCGAGTAGCCGCCCTTGATGACTCCACCTTCCGCCAGCGCCGCCGGCGCCTCGGTGTCGATCGCCCGCTCGATGAGATCAGCCACGTCTTCCGCTGGATCCACGCCCTCGACAACCTGTCTCAGCTGTAGACTCTGTGGGTCGCCGAGTGCATCGACCACGGCCGGTACCTCACGCAGCGATTGCGCGAGACCCAGCAGATCGCGCGGAGCGGCACGTCCGGCCCCGGCCTTGCCGGCCAATCGCTCGAGGTCGCGGACGGATCGCAGTATTCCCCGTATCTCCTTCCGTCGCGCTCTATGCTCGAACAGCTCCTCAACGGCATCGAGTCGCTGGCAAACGGCTTCCGGGTCGGCCAGCGGCCTCAGCAGCCATGAGCGTATCAGGCGCGCGCCCATCGGCGTAAGCGTGGAGTCGATTTCGTCCAGCAGAGAAGTGGCTCCCGGATCGAGCCGCAGCGGCTGGATGATCTCCAAGTTCCGCCGCGTCATCTCGTCCATGTGCAGAATAGCCCAGCCACGCTCCGCGCGCGGCGGGCGAAGCTGGCCGCAGCCTCCCGGCTGAATCTCCAGTAGGTAGCCCAAAAGCGCGCCCGCGGCTCGGACGGCGGGCTCGTCGCCGGCCTCCGTGAGACCGAAACTGGCCAGACTTGTGACCCGGAAATGGCGGCAAACCTGCTCGCCCGCCAGATCAGCGTCGAAGCACCAGTCCTCCCGGAAGGCCAACGGACGATCGTTCAGTCGTAGCCGACCATCAGCGGCGGCTGTCGTCTCCCATGAGCGCGGCAGAAGCAGTTCCCGCACATCGATGCGGTCCAATTCGGACGCGAGCTCATGGCGAGCGACGACCGCGCAGAGGAACTCTCCCGTCGATATGTCGGACCAAGCCAGTCCCAGCTCGGGTGAGTCGGGCGTGCCCGCCACGGCTGCAAGGAAGTTGTTCTGGCTGGAGGAAAGCAGGCCCTCCGAGAAGATCGCCCCGGGCGTTACCGTCTCGACCACCTCGCGTCGAACCAGCCCCTGAGCCTGTGAAGCGTCTTCCACTTGTTGGCAGATGGCAACGCGTCGGCCCAGTCTGATCAGCCGCTGCACGTAATCCTGCACTGCCTTCATCGGCACGCCTGCCAGCGGGACATCGGCGGCTTCGCCGTTGTTGCGTGAGGTGAGCGTAAGGTTGAGAAGACGCGAGGCTTCCTCGGCGTCCTCATAAAACATCTCGTAGAAGTCGCCCACCTGGAAGAACAGAATAGCGTCCGGGTGACGGCCCTTCATCTCCAGGTATTGGCGCATCAGAGGCGTGTTAGGGACCTTCGACAAGTCACACCTCCGACCGTGACGCGCTATTCACGTTCACCTCAGCGCCGATCATCGCCGGGTGCCCCTGCGCTTCGTACCTAATCGCTGCCTCCCGTTCGGCCCGTCTGCGAGACCAGGAACGGCGAATACCCCGCCCTCACCAGGCGATCGGCCAACGCTTGTGCTTCTGCTTCGATCAGTCCGCGACCCACGCGTACTCGATAGAGCGGATCCTGCGAAGTGGCGTTGAGGACCCAGGCGTCGAAGCCCTCGCCGAGCAATACCCTGGCGAGGTTCTGAGCCGCCTCCGCATCCTGGAAGGCCGCGACCTGGACCGAGTACGCCCGGCTCGCCTCACCACACGCGGCGCGTTCCTCGCGCAGCGAACGCTCCAACTCTACGTCACCCGGCGGAAGTTCGCGCAGCCCTTGCTCCGCCGCTTCGCAGGCCCGCACGGCATCGCCCAAAGCAGCTGCCGCTTTGCTGATCCAGAGTAGAGCGGTCGGGCCATGCTCGCTCGTGGGATAATCGCGTCTGAGTCGTCCCAGATACTCGACGGCCTTCGAGTGCTCACCCTGCGTGTACTTGTACTGGGCAAGACGAAGCAGCGCGTCGTCGGCGTAACGCGTCGCTGATCCTTCGATCACGACCCTCAAGTAGTTGAGCTCGGCCGTGGCACCGTCCTCAGAGAGGCGTGCTCTTAGGAACCAGGCACGCGCCCGCTGATCGAGCGGCGCCGACGATCCGAACTCGCTCTCCCACCGCTCCAACGCCTGCAGCGCCGCTTGCGATTCCCCACGGTCGGCATGGCTCTCCGTTTGATCGAGAAGAGAGGCATCCTGCGCCGCTGCCATCTGCGCTACGACGATGAGCAACGCCAGCAGCCCGAACGCCGGCGGCTTACCGAGTCCTCGAACGGCTCTTCCCACGTCTTCCCCCCGCTCCGGCGGCAGCTACCCCGGCCTGCGCCCCCTTCAGCGTCCCGATGCGGAGCAGCGCTTCCTCCAAAGCCACACGGTCCGACAGCCCGCCCGACTTTGTCAAGCGGTCGGCACGCAGCAGATCATCCAGGGCGCTGGCCAGCCCGCTCTCCGTCCAGCCTTTCGCCTGCCTCGCGTAGATACGAACCTTCCAATTGAGGTTCCTGTAACTGCCGTCGCGCTTCAACACCTTCACCAAAGCGTCCGGTCCATCCCGCGCCAGCCCGACTCTGAGAAGCGCTTCCGCGATAGCCCCGATCAAGCCAACCCCGCTCTCCCCCGAATCGAGCAGGGCCGGTAGCTCCGCGAGCGCGTCGTTGATGCGCCGTTCGACGACTTTGTCAATCCACTGCCAACGATCGACCTGTGGCAGCGCGCTGACGCTTGCACGCACTTGCTCCAACCCGACTCGCGTCTCGGGCGCCACGTAGTCGACCAGCTTCTCCAGCTCCTGCGCCAACACGCCGAGGCGCGACCCGATGCCGGACGCCAACAGCTGCGCCGCCGCCATCTCCAACTCGACCCCGTGCATCGACCTTGCTCGCTTGGCTAGCCAGCCCGGCAACTCCGACGCTTGCGGCGTTCTCAGCGACACCACGGCGCAATGTGTGCGCAGCGCGTCGTAGAACTTCGCTTTCGAGCCCTTCGGCACCTCCGCCGCGATGATCAGCACCCGACCGGCCACCTTTTCCTGAACCGTGCGCTCCACCACCGAGCGCGCCGATGGACTGAGGCCCTGAGCTGCACGGATGACGATGACCCGAAAACGCGAGATCATGGGCGGCGTTTGCAGCACCGATGCCAGGCTCGCAGCATCCGCGTCATCCCCGCTCAACTGATCGAGATCGAAATCAGTCGACCCGCCGGCAAGGTGGATTTCGGTTATGAGTGCGATGGCCTCGTCGCGCAGAAACGGGTCTTCGGTCTCGAGGAAGAAGTCTCCGCCCAGTTTCCCCTGCGCCAGTCGCCCACCGAGCTGCTCGTAAGTCAGCGCTCCCATACCCAAGTATTGAAAGGCGGTTCGGAAGGTGTCAACAGAAGCGCTGTGGATACGGCTATTCCGGCGCCAGCACCCCACTCCCGCTGAGACCCACCCTCGGGAGTCTGCTGCTGGCCCGCCGGACGATAGACGGGCCAACCGACTCGCGGAAGATTGACAACCGCTGCGACGGTTGTACGAGCAGAGGCTCGTTGGAGAAGCTCGGTACGGTCAGAAAGCTCGCGGACGGGGCGAACCTAGGGGGCGGCCCCCACAGCGAGTGTGTCCCGCTGGCCTGTTCCGACGCTTCGACAACCACAGGCGGAAGCTCCAGCAGGCCTCCACCAGGCCGCAGCGCGGGCACGGAAAAGACCAAGATCAGGCCTGCGAGCGCCAGACCGGTGAGGCCGCCCAACCGGACGTAGTCGCCGGTGCTGCGGGAGCGTTGACTCTGGCTGAGGAAGCTCCTCTGCAACTTCGGCATGAAATCCGGAGCCGTGGCCGGGGGGTCCAGCTCCCTGACCAACCGCAGTCCACGACGTACCACCCGATCGTACTCAGCGCAGTCGTGGCAAGATCCGAGATGTACGCGATACTCGTTGCAGTGGCATTCGTCGAACTCCCCGTCGAGGAAGCTCGAAAAACCTTCCAGAAACTCTTCACAATCCATCGGCAAGCGCCTCAAGGCTGATCCGGAAACAACGCAGATCCGCTGAATCGTCGGACCGCCCCTATTACTCTCAAGCGCCCTCCAGAGTTCCACTCACAGTGGCCCCGCCGGGGATGCCCATCCGGCAGCTTCCGAGGCAAAAGGAAACGGGACGCCACCCTGCGAAGGTGGCGCCCCGCGCTCCAACAAGCCTGCCGGCTCGGAGCCTGTCAGCGAAGCATCGGCGCTATGATCTGCGCGAAGTTGTTGCGCGCCCGATTCAGGCGCGATTTGACCGTGCCCAGGTTGACACCCGTGATCTCAGATATCTCCTCGTAAGTCTTCCCTTCCATCTCTCTGAGCACGAAGACAGCACGATGATGCTCGGGAAGCTGTTCAACCGCAAGCTCGACCATTTCCCGCAAGTGCCGCTTCCGGAAAAGATCGTCCGGGCGATACGACGGATCCTCCCACTGCAACGGCCGGTGATCCGCCTCCCAGTTCTTCTTTATCGCTTGAAACAGTACCAGCGGGTTTCGCGACCTATTTCTCAGCTCGTTCTTGGCCAGGTTGCTCGCGATCGTGTAGATCCAGGTCGAGAACTTCTTCGTTTGGTCAAACCGCTGCAGGTGGCGGTAGACCCGAATAAACGTCTCCTGCACCAGGTCCTCGGCCCGGTCTCGGTCGCCGATTGTCCGGTATATGAAGTTCAATAACCGAGACTGGTAGCGACCCACGAGCTCCGGAAATGCCAGGGCCTTGCCCTCCAAGAACCGAGCGACGAGCTCGTTGTCCGGCAGGTCCGTGAGCGTCTCTTGGGGCCTTGTCTCGGCCCTCTTTCTCGCTGCCTGTACCATTTTATACCTGCACTCTCTCCCTGGCCGGGCGCATGGCCCGACCGAGCACGCCTCCCTCTCGCGGGGGCGACGTGGCTGCTTGCTTGGCCGCTGAGCGCCTTTCCGCTCGGGCGCCCGTCCACGTTCCCCACCCAACCTCACATCAGCGCAATTTGGTTTTCTAACAAAGAACTGTGCCTCTTGACCTCCTTGTTCCCGGCGCGTCCTCAACGCGTGCGCCAACGAGAAATTGCCGGTCCGACAATGGAAGCCCCCAAAGATCTCGAGCGTGCCGGCAGAAAGGGACTTCCCCCTCTCACTAATAATAGACGCTTTAGCTAGGCGAATGGTTTCCTAGCCCTGCCAAAGCCGTGCATCTGTCTCCACTAGCTATATTTTAACCGAAAATAACCCGAATGAGAAGGCACCCGGGTTGGCTGGCGAACTGCCAGCCGATCTTGACGGCGAGTCTGGACGGCTTCGGCGGGCCCGCAAGTGACGTCAGCACTCCGGCAGCGAGACCGCCAGCCCGCCCTCGCTGGTTTCCTTGTACTCGCGCCGCATGTCATCGCCCGTCCGCTTCATGACGCGAACGACCCGGTCGAGGCTGACCACAGGCCCAACGACCGAGTGCAGCGACAGGTGCGTGGCGCTCCATGCTTTGGCCACGCCCATGGCGTTGCGCTCGATGCACGGCGCCTGTACCAGACCCCTGATTGGATCGCAGGTGAGACCCAAGTTGTGTTCGATGGCGATCTCTGCAGCGTTCTCCACCTGCCTAACGTCACCACCCAGAACCTGGCAAAGCGCCGCCGCGGCCATTGCCGTGGCTGTGCCGACTTCACCCTGGCAACCGACTTCGGCTCCCGATATGCTGGCGTGGGTCTTCACGAGCATCCCTACGGCGCCGGCCGTGGCGAGCGCTTTGTGAATGGCTCCGCGGTCCAGTTCGAGCCTCTCCGCGGCTTCTACCATCACGCCTGGAACGATGCCCGCGGCCCCGTTCGTAGGAGCCGTCACAACGCGACCGCCGGCTGCGTTCTCCTCGTTCACGGCGAAGGCATACGCTTGGGCCCGGGCGACGGGAACGTAGGCACCGTGCAGACGTCCCTCTTCCACGCGGGCCATCAGTTCGGCGGCGCGTCGTTTCACACCCAACCCCCCCGGCAGAACCCCCTGCCGAGCCAGGCCACGAGCGATGCAAGCGCGAAAGGCATCCCATACTCTGTCGAGACCTTCCGCGACCTCTCCTGGCCGGCTCTCCCAAGCCAGTTCGTTGGCTAGCACGATGTCGCCCAACGTCCCTCCCACAGCCTCGGCCGCCGACACCAGCGACTCGCAATCGTGGAAGGGAAACGGCGGTGACTCGGGCGGCGGCGCGGTCAACTCGGCGCCCAACCTGTGGGCCTGCAGAACGAAGCCCCCTCCCACCGAGCACCAGGTCTGCTCCAGAAGCACTCGCGTACCCCTGAGAGCGCGGAAGACGGCGGTGTTTGGATGCGGCAGCTCCTCTCGTCCGACGGCGCCGAATGGCAGAAAGCGGACGGACTCCGGTGGTAACCGCACGCGGCCTGCGCCCCATGGGATCTCCGGATTCGCCTCGAGAGTCTGTGGCAGGACCTGGACGGCGTCTACATCGCACGTCTCCGGATCCCATCCGAGAAGCCCGGCGAGGACCGCTCGATCTGTCGCGTGGCCCCGGCCGGTGGCGCTCAGCGAGCCTTTGAGGTCGACTTCCACCCGCTCGGGCACCATCTGCCTTGCCAGGCAGGTATCGCGAAAGAGCCGGGCCGCTCGCATGGGACCAACGGTGTGGCTCGAGCTGGGCCCCAGCCCAATGCGGAATAGGTCGAGGAGGCGGACGGTGATGGGATTGGTCACGGGGATCCGCTCACTACCTATGCTTCAGCTAGTCGCCGAGAGGACGGCCGTGCTTGTCCCTGATCTCCACCGCGCCGAGGCCCTCCAGCTCCGCACGGAACTCATCCACGGGACCTACGACCACAATCGCAGCCTGATCGCTCCGTAAGAGCCGCTCAGCGACCCGCTGCACGTCCTCCTTGGCGACGGCGCGGATGCGATCGACGTACACCTCCCAGTAGTCGTCCCGCAGCCCGTAGACGACTTGCTGGACGACGCGCCCGGATACCTGGCTGGCAGTCTCGAACATGCGCGGCAACGAGAGCGTCAGCGCGTTGATCGCCAGCTCGAGTTCCTCGTCAGTCGCCGGTTCGCTCTTCATCCGATCCAACTCGCCGACGATCTCGCGCACGGCCGCCACGGTGGCCTTAGCATCGACAGCCGTAGCGGCGTAGTAGGGACCGCGACGCTTTCGCGTATCGAAACGCGAAGACGCGCCGTAGGTCCAGCCCTTGTCCTCGCGCAGATTCATGTTGATGCGCGAACTGAACAGCCCTCCCAAGACCGAGTTCATCACGAGGACCGCCGGATAGTCTGGATCCGAGCGAGCGATCCCGACGCCGCCGACCCTGATCTCCGACTGCGGACCAGGCCAGTCCACGGCCCAAAGCCGCGGACGGCCCGCGGGCTCCGGGTCTGCCAGCTCTCGGGCCGGATCCGTTTGGCCTGACCAACGCGAGAACGCTGCCTGCAGGCGGTTCCTCAACTCGCCTCTCTCGGGCAAATCGCCGACCACGATCACCGTTGCACCGGAGGGTCGATAGAAACGCGTGTGGAAGCTCTCGAGAACGGCGCTGCCGATCTCTCGCACCGTCTCCTCGACACCGCCGATCCTCACGCCGTAGGGATGAAGCCCGAACGTCACCTCGTTGAGACGAAGGTTCGCCACGGTACGGGGTTCATCCAGGCCACTCGCGATCTCGTCCAGCCGCTCATCGCGCAGTCTCTCCACCTCCGCAGACTGGAACGCCGGCTCCGAGACGATCTCGGCCAAGAACTCGAGAGCACCATCGAACACGCGGCTCAGAAAATGGAGGCCTAGTACGGAGGCGTCGTAGTCGACATCGATGCTGAAGCGCGCGCCCAGATAGTCGAGCCATTCGGCGACTGCCGGCGCAGAGCGGCCTCTCGTCCCCTCAGTCAGGGTCCTCGCCGTGAGGAGAGCCGTACCAGCGTGCTGTTGGTCATCCTCCGCCGCTCCGGAGGGAAACACGACGCGGGCCGAGACTTCCGGGATATCGTCATGGCTAATAGCCAGAACGTTCATCCCGTTGTCGAGGCTGAACCGATCGAAGCTGGGCAGGCTGATCTTCGGCGCCGGACCCGGCGCGGGCCGCTGCGACCGGTCGATTCTCTCAGGGTTAGCCATCACTCGCCCCCACCGACTTTGTCGCCCGGGATTACGTGAAGAGTGGTCCGGCGCTCCGGTGTGAGCCACTTGCTGGCGACATCCAGAACCGCATCCGGCGTGACTGACTGCACGCGGGCAAAAAGCTCGTTCACGTACTCGGGACGCTTTAGGAACGTAGCCGCCGTGGCAATCGCATCCGAGCGATTCCCCACACCGTCCATGACCTTCACCAGCCCACGCAACGCCCGGTTCACCCCTCCCTCCACTTCGCGTTCCGTCAATCCACCCCGTCGCACCTCGTCCAGCGTCTCCAGGATCGCGCCCTCCAGCGTCCCGGCATCGACACCCGGCCGAGCCGTGGCAACGGTGAACGAGATCCCGCAATCTTCCGTCGGCCACACCTGAGCCGTCACGTCCTGTGCGATCCTCTCCTCGTACACCAGTTTCCGATACAGGCGCGAGCTCTTCCCCTCGGACAGCACATAGCCGAGTACGTCTGCGGCCTCAAAGTCCGACTGCCCCAAAGCCGGCGCGTGGTGGAACATGTAGACGCGCGGGAACTGGACGTTATCCTCGAGTGTACCGTGAGCCTCCTCGCCGGGCGGCACTGCCGGCGCCGTCACCTGCGGAGCACCTGGACCGGCCGGGATCACGCCGAAGTACCTGTCAGCCGACTCGAACGCGCGATCCGGCTCTACGTCTCCGACCAGGACGAGGACCGCATTGTCGGGAGTGTAGTGCGTCCTGAAGAACCCACGGACATCCTCCAGGCTCGCGGCATCCAGGTCCTCCATGAACCCGATCGTCGGGTGTCGATATGGATGGCCTTCCGGGTAGGCCATCCGCAGCACGGTCTCAACGGCCAGGCCGTACGGGCGGTTCTCGTAGGACTGCCGGCGCTCGTTCTTCACGACGTCCCTCTGGTTGTCCAACTTCTCCTGAGTGATGGCTGACTCGAAGAAGCCCAGCCGATCCGACTCCAACCAGAGACCCAGGTCCAATTCGTTCGACGGCAGTGTCTCGAAATAGTTCGTGCGATCGAACCACGTGCTCCCATTCAAAGTACCGCCGGCGTCCTGCACGTGTTTGAAGTGTGCGTCGTCCACGACGTGCTCCGAGCCCTGAAACATCAAGTGCTCGAAGAGATGAGCGAACCCGGTCCGCCCCGGTCGTTCGTGCTTCGACCCCACGTGATACATGATGTGAACGGAAACCACCGGAGACGTGTGATCTTCCTGTACGATGACACGCAGCCCGTTTTCCAGCGTACGTTCCAGAAGGTCAAAGTGGACGACGCCGGTTCCTAGCCCTCTTGCCATATAGCTCCCAACGCTCGCGCCGAGCAGCCAGTGCCGACGCAAAGGAATTGCGCACTTCGACATTCACCACTCGATATTCAACATTCGATATTCAAAAACCGGCCAACAAAAGCCCCTCCCGGGCGGAGGGGCCTAGCCGTCGAGGGGGGCCGTAAGCCGAGTTCTGTTTGCTGGGCCATTTCTCTGGGACGCCGATCTCCCGGCGCCTCTAGCAGCCTACCCGGGGATGATAACGCGGCGGGCCACCACTCTCCCCTTATTTGGCCTTGCTCCAGGTGGGGTTTACCGTGCCCCGGCCGGTTACCCGGTCGGGCGGTGGGCTCTTACCCCACCGTTTCACCCTTACCGGCGCCGGACGCTGTGCATCCGAATCGCAGGCGGTCTGTTCTCTGTGGCACTTTCCGTCGGCTTTCGCCGCCCGGGTGTTACCCGGCACCCTGCCCTGTGGAGCTCGGACTTTCCTCGAACCGCGCGCCTCG
>JBDHHL010000042.1:0-15804 GCA_039589375.1 Gemmatimonadota bacterium
ATCGGCCAAACCAAGCTCCACCAGCCTCTTCACACCAGGCACGACGCTCTTCAGCGATGCGTGTCCGGGCCGACCCACCTCGAAGCGGACATCGGGCAGGAAGACGATGTACCCGTCCGACGCGTAGATGGGGAAGCTGGGCCGGTGATTCACCACCGGTTCATTGAACTCGTGCAGGCGCTGCGAGAAGAAGCGGTAGAAGTAGGTGAGAACCGGATAGCGCTGACCAGGCTCGTAGTTGCCCGGCTTGATGACTACACCCTGGAGCGGGATCCCATCGTCGGAGGTCCATTCCACCAGCTCGGACGTCCCCCAAGCGAACTCCTTGATCTGCGGGTTCACATCGCTCAGCTTCCGCGGCCCGGCAAAGTAGAGATCTGCAACCCAAAGGTCGGGAAACTCGTCGTAGTCTTCCCGCGTGTAGAGAAGAACGTCGGCGGCGTCGGCCTTGGCCCGGAAGCGGAATTTGTGCTCCTCCTCCAGCAGTTGCTCGAGCCCTCCTGCTCCGACGCGCGTCCGGTAAAAGCCGAAGTTCTTGTTCCGTTCGTGGAAAGACATCAGATGGACCCACCCGTCACGCTCGAAGGCTTCCCGTTCGCGATCCACCCGGAGAACGCGCAGCACGCGCCCCTCGGCCCGGCCTTGCCCGCCGGTGAGGTTCACCGGCTCGCCGCCGTCAGTAGGGAACTGCCAGGCGTCGTACTTGTCGTGGATCAGCACGGCCCGGTCGCCCTCGACCCAGCCACCGACCCCGTATCCAGAGCGCGGGCTGGGGTAGTCGTGGTCCTCGTCGTAGAATGCGACGTCCAGGCCGACGGTGAGGGTTCGGGTATACCCCTTCTCGGCGTCGAAGAGATGCCAGTGGTCGTCCTGGTAGTAGACGACGTACCGGCCTTCAGGAGAGAGGCTCGCGGACGACTCCGAGACTCCGGTTCCCCGTAGCCACTGGCCGACGGCGGACCCCCCACCGCCGTGTTTTTCGACCACTCTTGTGCGCTCACCGTCCTCCAGGCTCACCACGTACAGATCGGAGCGCGAACCGATCCAGGTACGTTGCTTCTGGTACGGTGTTGAAGAGGAGGCCAGAGCCCGGCGCGGATTCTCCGGCGACCCTCGGAGCTGAACGACGGTGTCGGCAAGCTGGACGGCGCGGCCTCTACGCATGTGGTAAACGGCTACGTAGGTCCGGTCTTCAACGTCATCCCACTCCTGCTTCTGGTTGGGCACGATCAACGGATCGTCGGTATGCCAGACATCGACTCCCCGGTCCTCGAGGATCGCGTCCACGTCGTACGGGTCGAACGGTTCCTCGGCCTCGGCGCTGTCCGCTTCGGTCCCCGGCTCTTCGCCCCCCGGCCCGGGCGTCTTCTCGGGCTCTTCCCGCTCGCCTTCGGATTCCGGTCGGTAGCCAAAGAAGAGTCGATCGCCATCATCGGTCCAACGCAGCCGGTTCTTCGCCGGCAGAGTCCAACCTTCCGGAACATCGGCGACAGCCACGGCGGTGACAACGTCTTCTCCGTCCCATACGAGAAGAGAGCCCGGGCCAGGCTCGCCTTCCTCATCCTCGATCGCAGACACCCAGGCGAGCCGTGCTCCCTCCTCCCACCAGGCCAGCGTCTCGATATGAGCGAAAGTTGCCGTATCCAGGGAGGTCACCGGTAAGCCGCCCACGGCGAGCCCCACGAGATACAGGCCGTCACCCATGCCATCCGGCGCGGCTACCACGTAAGCCAGATACTTGCCTTCCTCATCGAAGGCGAAGCTCCGCACGTATTCGACCTCCGTCTCCTCCCCGGAGCCGAGGTTTCTGATCACCAGCAGCGTCCCCGGCTTCTCCCTTTTCCGCCCCTCCTCCTCCTGTTCCTCTTGCTCCCCATCCCCATCCCCATCCCCATCCCCATCGCCATCGAAATGGAGCCGTGCCAACCAACCGCCGTAGGGCGACAGCGCGAATCGCTGTACCCTCTCCCACGTCGCCACCTCACCGCTCCCTGTCGCGAGCAGGACCAGTCCGGGACGCGGCCCGTCTTCCTTATCGCCCTTTGCCTTCTCCGTCGCCTCGAGCGAAGGCTCGAGCCGCATAGCCACCCAGCGGCCATCGCCCGAGATGACCGGCGCCGCACCCAGCGGCACAGCATGACGCTGGGCACCGTCGGTGGAGCGGACTATCACCTCGCCGTCGCCACGGTCCGGTGTCGCCGCGAAGGCGATCCAGCGCCCGTCCCTCGATAGGGAGGCGTTCTGAACCTGTCGAAACTTCATCAGGTCTACATAGGTGAGCGTCCGTTTGTCCTGGGCCGTAACCGGCGTGGCAAGAAGGCCCGAGGCAAGGCAGAGGAGAGCAACGTGCCAGCAGGTTACACCGTGGGCACGTACAGTCAGACGGCGCCGGAAAGAGATTTTGCGGTTCATGTTCCCTCAACTATCGAACAGGTCTCAGATCAGTGGCCCTCTTGTCCGCCCGTCTGCAATACGCTCCTGGGGCCGGCAGGTCGAGGACCGGACTTGCGCACCCGCCACCTCAGTAGGGTCGGACAACTTCACCACCCTTCATGACGAAGCGCACCTGTCGCAACGCCGAGATGTCTTGCGTCGGATCGCCTTCGACGGCGATGAGATCCGCCAGCAGCCCCTCACGGACCGCGCCTCGATCATCCAGTCGCAGGATCCGGGCATTCCCCAAGGTCGCAGCAATTGCCGCCTGGACCGGAGTCATCCCATACTCCACCATCAGCTCCAGCTCCCAGACGTTGTCGCCGTGTGGGAAAACGCCCACGTCTCCCCCGAAGCAGATCGGGACGCCGGCGTCGAGCGCGGCCTGGAACGCCCGCTTCTTGATCGTGATCCGCTCCGGCTCCGGGTCGACGCCTTTGCGCCAGCCGGCGTACGAGCTGACCGCCTCGGCGGCACCAAGCGTCGGACAGAGCGCGACCCCACGTTGCGCCATCAACTCGAACACTTCCGGAGTTCCGCCGTCGCCGTGCTCGATGCTGATCACGCCCGCCAGGATCGCGCGGAACATAGCCTCAGGGCTACTGGCGTGGGCGGCGACCTCGCGTCCGGAGCTGCGCGCGATTTCGACGATCAGATTCAGTTCGTCCTGTGTAAAGGTCGGGCGCGCCTCGCCGTTGGGACCCCAGCGGTAGTCGGCGTAGACCTTGACCTGATCGGCCCCTCGACCGATCTGATCCCGCACCACGCGGGTCAGCTCGTCGACGCCGTCCGCCGGCTCGGCGCCCTTCGGCAGCACCAGTTCGGGCGCGCCCTTGGGGCCGTAGCTGCCCGTCGCCACGATTGCCGGCCCCACCACAATCAGGCGCGGACCGGGGATGACGCCCTCGTCGATCGCTTGCTTGATCCCAACGTCGGCGTAACCGGCACCCTCGGTCCCCAGGTCGCGTTCCGTCGTGACACCGGCCATCAGCGTCTTCTCCGCCGCCGTGACAGCGCGTGCTACCCGCATCGCCCACGGCTCACGCAGCACCTGGTCGTTCCAGCTCGTCTCGTTGTACGGGTGGAGCAGTAGATGCGAGTGGCCTTCGATCAATCCGGGCAGCAGAGTGAGTCCCGGCAGGTCGATGACCCATGCCTCCGACGGTCGTGGCAGTTGCTGCTCCGGGCCTGCTGCGGCGATCCGTCCCTCCGCAACGATGACGACCCATCCGCTGTGAGGAGAAGGGTTTACGCCATCGAAGACCTGGTCCGGACGCAGCACGATGACCTCGGGCGTCTGGGCCGCCAGCGTACCGGCAAGCGCTACGGACAGGGCGACGCACGTCAAGAGATTCGGAATGCGCGACTGTGACATGGCAATACTCTCTGAAAGGGCAGGATCTGTTGGGGCTAGCGGTCGGACATCATACTGGGGCTTCGGCGGCCAGCGTGCCAGAGCGGCTGCGCCGACTCAATCGGGAAGCGGCTAGAGCCCGGAGCGCCTCCGCTCGGTAGCACTGCTTCTCACACCGCATCTTACTCCGCAATTGATGCCGCCTGCACGTGCCTCTATATTTAGGGCTGGACGACACTTGCCCGACCCCGCGTCCGTTGGCTTTCCCTTTCCTATCCCGTTGACTCCCCGGAGTCACGAAGCAACGCGCGGTACCCATCTGGCCGGGAGTGAGCCATGCGCCCGCTTGTCCGCGTGTGGGCCGCGCGACGGGAGTTCACTGCGCCCAGCGCCCTTGTCTCTACGGGCACTGCAAGTTGACCGACTCGGAACCCAGGTAGGAAGGTGACTGCAAGCCAGACCGCTCCACGTGACTGCTTCTCGTCGACGCTTCTTCTCGGCTGCGAGCGCTTGAACGACGGGCGCTACGCTCGGGCCCTGAGGACGGGGTAGTCTCGATGCAGCACCGGGACCTGGTCGATCTCCTCGCGCATGTAGGCAGAGATCCCTCGTGCCTCATCTTCGAGGATGAGCTCACCGGCATCTACAACCGCCGGTTCCTTCTCAGTTACTTCGAGCACAGGGTGCGCTGGGATAGCCAGGAGGACTATCCGCTCTCGCTGCTCATCATCGATCTCGATCGCTTCAAGGATGTCAACGACCGCCTCGGGCACGACGTCGGCGACCAAACGCTCGCTTGGATGGCCTCCCTACTGAAGGAGGTGGCCGGTGAGGATGGCCTGCCCGTACGCTTCGGAGGGGACGAGTTCGTCGTCGTGCTCCCCAAGACTGGGCGCGACGGGGCACGTCAGCTCGCCGATCGCCTGCTGACGCGAACCCGCGACAGGCCCTTCAAGTTACGCGACACGCAGGTCGCCGTGCCCATCACACTCAGCATCGGCTTCGCCACGGCGCCGGAGGACGCTGCCAGTGGCCGTGGGCTGTATCAGGCCGCCGATATGGCCCTTCTGCATGCGAAGCAATCCGGTCGGGATCAGCTTGCCAGCGCCTCGGACACGGACCCCGCGGGCACGTTCTCACAGGCCGCGCTGTACCGTCTACGCGCTACGGGGATTGCCGGCCGCGATGCCGAACTGGGCGTGGTGGCTAGTGCTCTCGAAGAGTTGAGTCGCGGCCGATCCCTGTTCGTGATCTTCGAGGCGGGCGCCGGGATGGGTAAGACGACCCTTCTGGAAACGGTGCGCGAGAACCTGGTCGGCGATGACGACTTCTGTGTCGCGCTGGTGAGCGGTGATTCGCACGAGGGATATCGCCCATACTACCTGGTCAGCCGTGTTCTAACCGCCCTGCTCAACCAGCGAGACGACAAAGGGGCCGCACTACTCGATAAGCTGACCCCTGAAGAATTGGATCACCTCGCACTCCTACTGCCGCAGCTCGACCAACTTCGAGAGCGCGAAGGTCAACACGACCGCAGCGCGAAGCGACAGGTTGTCTTCGCAACGCTGGCGAAGCTACTACCCAGCGCCGCCGATTTCCGTCCGCTGATCCTGCTAGTAGACGATCTGCATTTCGCTGATGCAGCCTCGCTTCTGCTGATGCGCACGCTGATCCAGACTCAGAGTCTCAAGACTTTCGTGTGTGGCTCTTCGCCGGAATTCCTACACAAGGAGAGCGACGAGGAGGCAACCCCTCTGGAGCAGTTCTTCTCGACTTACCACCGCGATCTAGAGATTCGACGAGTGAAGCTGCGGACGCTGGAGGAAGAGGATATCTCAGACTATCTGCGGGGCGTGTTTCCCAGGCTGCGGACCCCACCCGGCTTCGAGGCCGAGCTCGCGCAGACGACGCAGGGTAATCCCTTCTTCTTGAGCGAACTGATTCGAAAGCTGGTTTTGGATCGCAAAATCAAACTGGTAAACCAGGAGTGGGTGATCGAGCCCTTACCTGAGGACTATCTCCCGAGGTCACTCGAGGAGGCGGTGAAGGGGCAGATCGCATCCCTAGACAGCGAGGCGCGCGGGCTCCTGGCCCGTGCATCCGCCATCGGCGAGAGGATCCCGCTCAGCATCCTCGCGGGCAGTTCCGGGCTTGATGAGAACTACTTGCTGAAGCTGCTCGATCGTGCCGAGACGCTGGGCCTGATAAGTCTCGACTTCGAGAACAACGACACCGTGATACGCTTCCTCGCGAAGCAAGTGCAGTCCATGAGCTACGGCGCCATCGATCCGGAGCAGCGAATTGCATTGCACGAAGAACTAGCCGACTACGTGGAGGGCCTCTATCAGGAGCGAGTGTTGGCCGCGCCATCGTTGGTCGCCCACCACTACGACCGCTCGCCAAATCAAGAGAAGGCCCAACACTACACCGGGCTGCAGACCGCCTTTAACCAGACCCTTTTCGATCCCGAGGAGGCATACACCTACGCCGGCGAGCTGCTCGAGGAGGCGGTAGAAACAGAATCACGCCTCAAACCTGAGAGCGTTCCCAGTGTTCCTCAGGTCCTACGCGCTATCATGTCGGTGGTTCGCACCATCCAGCTCTACCCCTCCGCGAGCACAAGCATCGACGAGGCGCTCGATGATCTCAAGAAGACTCTGAGCGGAATCCTCGATCTCAACGAACACCTGAGCCTCTCCCAGGCCCAGCACGTACTGCTGGTCAACGGGCAGAGACTTGACACCTCTCGCTATTCACTGCTGGCAAGCTCCTTCAGCGAACTGCTGACCCGTGCGGAACTGCAGGCGGTCGTCTTCCATCGCGGTGTGTTCGATGAAGAGGTGAAGGTGCTGCTGATGACGCTCGCCACACTGAAGGTAGGGTCCATCGATCAGCACTTCTGGAGAGACGTGTCCCTGGCTAATGGACTCGAGAACATCGAACTTCGCCAAGTTCGCTATTCACGCCTACGACGAAAGGGTGGCCCGCCACCTGCCCCGCGCCAATCCCCAGAGGATGAGCGGCTCGGCCCCAAAGAGCTGCGTCAAATCCCGAAAATTCTCCGCGCCTATCAGAGCGCGATACAAAACGCCAAGTTCTACCCGCTGGACAGTCGACAGGTGGGTCATGCGATGGTTCAGTTGCAGGAAGCTTTGGAGAGAGTCTTGGGCGCACACCCATCGCTCAGCCTGGCGGCCGTAGATGGAAGCTTGCTCACCAACGGCGTGAAGTTGGATACCAGCAGCTTTGCGGCCATAGCTTCAGGTTTCCAAGAATCCCTGCAAGCCGCCGGCCTGACAAGCATCACTTTTCTCCCCAACCTGTCGCCAGAGGAACTATTCAGCTTCGCCGCCGCCTTGAAGCATCCACCGGCTGCGGGCTTCGACGCAGAGTTCTGGGATACGTTCCCCCAGCGCGAAGACATCCGCCACATCGCTTTCAACCAGCGCGACTACAAGATGGGCGTAATTCAGAGCTTTGTTGGCTCGGTCGCTCTCACAGTTGACGGCGAAGATTCCGGCGATGGTGAGATCGATGAGTTTGCACAGCGAATTCACGGTGAGCCCCGTGAGGCCTTACTCGCCGGGCTACCGGCCTTCGGCAAAGAGCTGGTCATAAAGGGCAGGTATTCATTATTTCGTCAGCTTCTCGAGCGTCTGTTCGAGAATTTCGAACAACAGGATGCGCCGACCCGCCAAGCGACGGTACGCTCGTGTCGTAGCCTCAACGAGGGTCTCTTTCTCGGACACCAGTACCGTCTCGCGGTGCCCGCCACCGATGTTCTACTCGGCGCCTTGCACACGGAAACCGATCCTCGGGTTCTACACGAACTCGGCACGTTGTTACACGGCATGGCCGGCTGCGCCATCCAGTTCGCCGACTACGACACAGCCGGCCGCATCTTCCTGAGTATCACTGAGCGGCAGCGGCAGTTGGGGAAGACCGAGGAAGATGAGCGCAAGCTGTCCGGCCTGCTTAGCCGACGATTGGACCGAGGGACAGCGCAGCTGTTGAAGGATGACCTGACATCGAGTACGACAGAGCGCCAAGCGCGTGCGGCCCAAGTGATCGCCGGACTTGGCAGCTCCGCCCTTCATTTGCTGATCGACGTCATCAAGGAGGAACGCGACTACCGGATCCGTCAGTTGGCGGCTGAACTGCTGGCCGAGCTCGGCCCCAGCGCCGGCGAACAGCTCAAACGCTCATTGATAGCAGAGGTGCCCGTCGAACAGCGCTTCCGCATCCTCGAGGTCATCGATACGGTGACACGAGACCTGCGGACCGAGTTGGCGTACGCCTTCGGCGACGTGAGCCCCAGGATCAGAAGAGCGGCCTTCCGCTTATTCGAGCGCCTCAATGATGACAACTTGGTCAACCTCGTGGTCCCGCTGGCAGGTGATGAGGACCATGCCATCGCAAAAGGCGCGATCCGCTGCCTGGCTAATCTTCACTCACCCAAGGCCGCCCTAGCCTTGATCTCGGTGCTGGAGGAGACGAAGGAGCCGAAGGTGGCGATAGCCTGCTCCCAGGCATTGGGACAGCTCGGCCATCCCGACGCGATCAACGCTCTGGCGGACCTGCTCTCTCAGCGGAAAGCGCCGTTCTTCCGCAAGAAGTGGGACACTCAGGTGCGGACTACAGCGATTCTGGCACTCAAGCAGATCTCGCATCCCCGCGTGGCCAAGGTGTTGTCCCGCTACGCAGACGATTCGGACGCCCAGGTCCGATTGGCCGCCCGCAGCTGACTCCAGGCCTTAACAGACAACCATCCCGCGCTCTCTCTGCCTCGACCCGCAGCGACCCGCTGCTCGGTCACCTTGGCCAACCGTACTCTCTGGCTAAGGCGAGCAGAATCTCGAAGCGAATCATTCCTTGACCGCCCCTAGCATTCGTCATGACCACTGCGCCCTGGCCCGTCGCCGGGTATGCCCACAGGACGCAGGTCGACCCCCAGGTACCGCCCGTATGCAGAAACGCGAAACTCTGGCCCTCACCGCTCAAACCGAAACCCAGACCCTCCGCGTTCGTGATCGGATTGTCCGGTATCGTCACTTGAGGTTTCAGCATCTCCCCGGCCATGTTCTCCGACAATACACGGCTCGGTCGTCCACCGTGCGACGAGATGATCTCGATGGCGAAGCGGGCTAGGTCCGAAGAGGTAGTCCACAAGCCACCCGCCGCTCGCACAGGAAAGTGATGTCGCTTCCCTTCGAACGGCCGCGCACTATCGTAGTGCTCTGAGGTGGCCTTGGCCCGGAGATCTTCGGGTAGTGGCTGTGCGAAGGTGCTCGAAGTCATTCCGAGCGGGTCGAGGATTGTCTCCTGCATGAAGGCAGCAAAAGGTTCGCCCGTGACGTCAAAGAGCAGCAGCTCCAAGATACCGTAGGCAAGATTGGAGTAACGATACTCGCTGCCCGGAACCATCGTGACGCGGGCGGGAGTCTGTAGACCGGTCGGCGGGTCCGCATCCAGCATCTGCTGGATCGTGACCGTCGGCCTTGCTCCGGCTCCGGCGTAGCAGCATTCGATCCCACTGTCCGTCCAGCCGTCAGTCAGCCCAGCGCTGTGACTCAAAAGCCTGCGCAGCGTGACCTTCTCCGTGACCGTGTACTCGCTCTCGGGTATGCGCCACGAGCTCAGGCGGTCGTTCACACCTTCGTCGAGGTCGAGCAGGCCTCGTTCAACCAATGCAAGTGTAGCGGCCGCGGCGACGGGTTTCGCGACGGAGCCCGCGTGAAACAGGGTATGGGGAGTGACGGCTTCGGCGCTTCCGGCTTCCAATACACCGTAGCCTCGCGCCCATGCGACCTGGAAATCGTCGATCACGGCGATGCTCACACCCGGCACCCCGAAGTGCTCCATGCGCTCGGTCATAGTGCCGGTCTGTCCCGCCAGGACCTCACCCTCTTCGCTCATTGGGACTAGGCCGTTCTCGACACGTCGAATGAGCGCTTCGAGAGCGGCGGTCGTATCCTGGCTGGCCGTACTGCTGACCTGCGGCGTCGAGGACCCGCCTGGCTCGCCGCAGCCGCCGAGGACCAACGCGAAGATTGTTGTGCGTAAGACCGTTCGTCTGAACACCCTGTCTACCCCCGGTGCTGAATTCGAGCGACCGTCAGTTCGCGCCACGAAGCCGCCCCTATCCTTGCAAGTCCGACAAAAGGCCTACCAGGCGAACGTGTACGTATACTTCAATAGTATCGTGCGGTCATCGGTGAGCGGTAGCGCCGGATCCATTCGCTGGCGGTCGAGGTTGAATCCCTCGTTGTACACGAACCAGAGATCGTTCCCCTCACGGAAGTTATAGCGTAGCCGAACGTTCGCGGCGGCGAAGTCGCTCACGTTGCTGAACTGGATAAACGAGTTCACCGAAAATCTTGTATCGAGCGCCGCTCCAATCCTGAGACGAAGAATGTGCGAGTCGAAACCTTGATCGCGGTCGGGGAAGCGGACGAAGTCCACAGAGTATAACGTACTCAGTTCCAAGAAGCGTGAGACATGCCAAACGGGAAAAAGCCACACGTTGGCGAGCCAGCCGTCGTAAAAGCCTTGTACGCCGCCGCCGATGAAACTGCGCAAGCGTCTGCCTGGAGGTGTGCCGAAGTCGAACTCGAAGCGCGGGAACCAGTAGCTCCCCGCGGGAACGTAGGTCTCCTCCGGAAGATCCAGCTGCTCGCGCAGGTCCTCATAGTACAGTTCGAGATCAAGCCCCAGGCGCGACCCTGTCCTCCATAGGAGATCCACATCGTGCTCGATGAAGGCCGACTCGACGCTACCATCCGGATTGCGGAGTGCGACAGAGCCGAAGAGCTGGAACGGGTCGATGCGGCGAAACGGCCCCTCCTCCGGGTAATGAAAATAGGCGAGCGAGTAATTGAAATCGGTGAAGTTGCGGCGGGTAACAAATCCCATCTTCGGCTCATAATCGGCGCCGAACCGCCGCGCGCTGAAGAAGTAGGAGAACCCACGCTCGCGCGTCCGGTTGAGGTACACGCGTATCGCGTTCGCCTCACCGAAACGGAAGCCGCGGTCGTCGATGATGTCGTCGTCGAAGGTCTGGGCCCAGCGTATCGCCAAATAGTCGTCGCCTGCGACTCTGAAGGTGCCGTCGAGCCCGTACGCGACGTTGTATGAACCATCATCACCCAAGCGCGTCGTCAGCATCGCCCCCGCATTCGAGTACTCGTTGAAGACGCGGCGGCGAGCGCGAAAGACCCCGAAGTTCTCCGAAGGCAGATAGGTGCTCCGTTGCGTCTGCATGTTGAGTGCGCCGACGTCCCATTCGCCCACACGGCCCACCAACCGCGCGCCGCCCAGGATGCGGATCGCCTCGCCCTCATGGAGTCCAATCCGTCGGCTGTAGAACAGGCGCGATGCACCGCCGGTGAAGAAGTCAAAGACACCTGATCGCTCCTGGAAGAATTGACGCTTCTCCGGATAGAACAGCGAGAAGCGGGTGAGGTTCACCTGGTAGTCGTCAGCCTCCACCTGCGCGAAGTCGGTATTGACGGTAAGATCGAGCGTGAGGTTGCTGGTAAGACTGTACCTGAGGTCGCCGCCCACCTCCGCCTCTGTCTCGCTATCCAGGTAGTATCGATCCTCGCTGGAATTGAGGGTCGCCGTCTGTCCGACACCGCCCAGGACGTACGGCGTCACGTACACCGGCCTATGGGTGATCACTCCCTCGAGCACCGCGTCCTGGGCCAGTGAGGGACGGAGGTAGTCGTAGTCCGGCGGGATCTCAGGGTACACCTGTCGCTCGTTCTTGCGCGGAATGTACCGGTAGGCTGAGATGCCCATCTCCACCCGCTCGCCCACGGTCTCGAATCCAAGACTCGAGAACGGAATTCGCATCTCGGCGAACCAGCCCTCCGCCGTCTGCACGGCCGCGACATCCCAATGGGCATTCCAGCTTCCGTTCCAGGTTCCCTGTCCGTCTCCACTGATCGATACGTCCCCCCTCACCCCAGCCGGCGTCGTCCAGAACCAGAGCCCGATGTCGTTGTCGTTGAACGGATCGATCAGGACTCCGAAGTTGTCGTCCCCACTCATCCGGTCACGGTACAGCGAGTTGACCTGGATGCCCGCGGGTTCGGAGTCGTAGAAGCGGCCCGCGACGTAGAGGTAATGGTCGTCGTACGCTACGCAGATTTCCGTACGCTCGGTCAACGGTGCCTTGAACGTCGGGGTGTACATCGTGAGCGGGAACGGTGCGATACCTCCCCATGCCGCCTCATCGCTCAGCCCATCCAGCTCCACGTCGCCTCGGATCCGAGGCAACAACAGAAGGCCTTCGTCCTCGCTCGAGTCGGCCGCTCGGGGAGGCTGTGCCGAAACAGCCGCCGGGCCCAGTGCGCAGAGCGCAGCACCCGCCACAACCGCGACCACCACGAGCAGCGGCCGCCGCACTCGCCCGCGTTCCCTAAACCCTGACCCAGTCCTCATGCTCATGATCGTGGTCGTGATTGTGATCATGTTTGTGATCCTGCCGCGACGGATTGATCTCATCCAAAGCCCAGACCGCCATCGCCCGCACCGAAGGATCGGGGTCGCGCAACGCGTCCAGCAGCGGATCCACCGCTTGCGGATCCCCGCTCTCTCCCAGCCACTCGGCCGCCGAGCGTCGCATCCCAGCATCGTCATCGCTCAACGCTGCGATCAGCGCCGGCACGTCCCGGGACATCGGCCGAGCCTCGCGGCTACCTAACCGACCGGTCCACACCTCGTCGTTCTCCCCGTGACGCAGCCCCACCCGGTCGATCAGCGCGTCTCGCGCCTCCTCCGCCCCGCCTCCACCGATCTCGCCCAACGCCCAGATCGCAGGCTCTCGCAGCTCCGGGCGCCGCTCTGCCGTTTCCACCAAGGCCGACACTGCCGAGGAATGCTCGATCTCGCCCAGCGACAGGACTGCCATCTCCCGTACCAGAGGGTCGGAGTCCTCGAGCAGTTCGATCAAAGGCTCGACGGAGTCACGCTCTTTGATCTCGCCCAGTGCCCAGGCTGCGACCAGTCGCACGTCGGCGTTGTCATCGCGCAGCCGCCCGTGGAGCGGACCCACGCCCCGTGAACTCTCCAGCTCGCCTAACGCCCAAGCGGCGTACCTGCGAACGAGAGGATCGCTGTCTTGCAGCTCGCTGATGCGCTGTGCGACATCGTCCTCCGCCTGAAATGCCCTCAGTACGTCGGTCGCTGCTGCCGGGAACGCGATGACCAGACCGGCGGCCGTGCCCGCGATCAGCAGCGTCGCACGCGTCAGTGAAAAAAATCTTTCATACATGGGTGCAAAATCTCCTTCCTAGATGGTTGCCGATTTAGATCCTACGATCAGAACCTGCTGCGCCGGCCGGTGAGGCGGAGACAAACCGACCGGCACAGCCGGCGTGACCCTGAACGGGCCACCTTAGCTACGTCCCGTATCTCGTCGGGTTGATCTCGTCCAGCGCCCAGACCGCCATGGCACGCACCGCAGGCTCGGAATCGCGAAGCACTTCCAGCAGCGGTTCTACGGCGCGCGGGTCACCCCGCTCGCCCAGCCACTCGGCCGCTGAACGCCTTACCCTTGGATCCTCATCTTGCAGCACGGCGATCACGGACGTCACATCCCTCGACACCGACCGGGACAGCTGGGTGCCCAGATGCCCGGTCCATACCTCATCGTTCTCCCAACTGTGCATATCTCGATGCTCATACAGTCCATGCCGCGCATCGCTTGCCCGGTCCCCGTCGATCTCACCCAGAGCCCAGAACGCCGCTTCCCGCAGCTCCGCGTGGCCCTCCACAGCATCCATCATCGGGCTCACCGCGTAAGGGTGCCCGATCTCACCTAGGGCCAACACCGCCATCTCTCGCACCAGTGGGTCGTCGTCCTCGAGCAGATCGATCAGCGGCTCAATCGCCTCGTGCTCCTTGATTTCGCCCAGCGCCCACGCCGCGACGAGTCGCACGTCCGCATCGTCGTCTCCCAGCCGATCGATGAGCGGATCGACGCCCCTTGAACTCTCCAGCTCGCCCAGCGCCCACGCTGCGTGCCGCCGAACCAGAGGATCGTCGTCCTCTAGTTCGCTGACACGCTGTTCCGCATCGCCGTTCTGGAACGCTCGCACGACTTCGACGCCAGCCGCACCCCAGATGTCGACGCTCGCCAGCGGAAACGCTACGGCCAGTGCCGTCACCGACGTCGACAGCAGCCGGCGCGGCGAGAGAGGCGCTCGGTCCAGGCCTCGCGCCAGGATGCTCCTGACACGATCCGCCAAACCGCAAGAGTGCGCCATGGCGAACGCTCCGCGGGGCGCCATCTCCGCTACATGCGTACGAGCGATGTCTACGAGATGCTCGGCGTAGATGTCGGAGCGTACGCCGACGTTCAGCGCCTGATCGTCGCAGGCCCGCTCCTGCTCCAGGCTATTGAGTCGCGCGGCGAGCCAGACGAACGGGTTGAACCAGTAGACGGCGCATGCGACCTCGACCATGAGGTGCACGGCGTAGTCCCATCGGCGGATGTGGGCCAACTCGTGCAAAAGCACCACGCGCTTACGCTCACTGGTCCATGTCGCCGCCGCGGTTGGGAAGATCACCGCGGGGATCCGCAGCCCCCAGGTCACCGGCACCGACACCTCATCGCTCTCCAGCAAGCGAACGCGCCTGTGAATTCTGAGTTTGGCGGCCAGCAGCCTGCCAAGCGCCCGGTCTTCGTCCGAACCCCATTGCCTAGCGCGACGAGTGAGGTCGCGAACCCGGAAGAGATCGCGCCCGAGCCGGCCCAAGAGCACGATCGCTCCGACGGCCCAGAGGAACAGCGCGATGCCGGCGGCGCTCGGCCCTGCAGCCCCTCCTGCGCCAGCACCTTTGTCCGTGGCTGCCGTGCCGGCTCCCCCTGCGCCTCGTCCCGAGTCGCCCACGTACGGAGCCGCCGCGAACTCGCCGCTCTCACCGCACCCGCACCCACAGTCACACGCAGAAGACTCGCCGTTCTCGAAGCTTGCCGCGCTCGTTTCCAGCGACACGTACAGCGGTTCGACTCTCCACTCCGGCAGCGTCGCCTGCAACAGCGGCAAAGCCAGCAAACTGCCGAGTGCCAGACTCCATACCGCGTGCCGCATCGATGCGGAGGTCCGCCTCAAGAACCAAGTGGCCAGACCAGCCAGGGCCAGCACAATCGTTCCCTTGAGCAGGACGTCGACCATGAGGTCGATGACGAATGCCGTGTAAGGATTAACCAGACTCGGACTCATCTGACTTTCTCTCTTCTTCTATCCACTCAGCGATCGCGTCCAGCTCCTCCGGCGAAAGCTCCGACATGCCGAGAAGTGCCAAGATCGCCCGAGATGGCGAGCCCTTGAAGAACGTGCGCGTCAGGTTGCGAGCCGCGGATTGCGATGCCGCCTCGTGGGACACCGTCGGTGCGTAGACGTAGCGGCGGCCTTCCTGGCGGTGCGTCACGTGCCCCTTCTTCTCCAGAATCCCGAGCGTAACCCGTACCGAGTCGTAACCGGGATCCGGCTCCATCCGACCTACCACGTCCGCCACACTCGCCTCGCCCAGTCGGTAGAGGATATCCATAATCTCCCGCTCGCGGCGACTCAATTGGGCAAGCTCAGATCTATTCACGATAGACGCTCGATGTGATGGGAAAGCGCTCGTCCTAGTGAAAAGGATTTTACAGCACCCCTACTGTAAAGAATTTTTCGTCAAGTGTCAAGAGTTTGGTGCCCTGGGCTGCGCCTGTCCCCAGAGCACCCCGACCGTATAGAGACAATACGAGTTTCGGCGACAACCTGTTTCTACCGGCCCTAGAGGCTCCATGCGGTACGCGCCTGATGGTGATAGGCCGGCGCTTTCGGGCTGGTTCAGGGTTCAGGCTGCATCTATTATGCCCTCTCAATCTCTATCGTGCGGTTTGCGAAGAGCCGCGCTCATCTAGCAGTCGTGGGGTAGCCATGTCACGCCCTGAGCGAAAACGACCGGACTTCGACGAGTATCTCATGGGCCTCGCCTTAGCCGTCCGAGCCCGCGCCAAC
>JBDHHL010000043.1:0-15608 GCA_039589375.1 Gemmatimonadota bacterium
CCATGTCAACGATACGGCGGACGACTGGGCGGAGTTGTGGAGACACCAGGTCCGACTCGGGATCGTTCCCTACTACATGTTCGTAGAGCGTGACACCGGCGCGCGGGACTACTTTGGGGTTCCGTTGGCCCGAGCGCTGGAGCTGTTCAACGGTGCCTTTCGACAGGTGTCGGGCCTGGCACGGACGGTCCGCGGGCCGTCCATGTCGGCGATGCCGGGGAAGATACTCGTGGACGGCATCGCGAGCGTGAACGGCGAGACCGTCTTCATCCTCAAGTTCCTGCGCGGTCGCGACCCGTTGTGGGTAGGGAAGCCGTTCTTTGCGCGGTTCGATGCCGAGGCCACCTGGCTGGATGACCTGAAGCCGGCATTCGGCGAGCGGGAGTTCTTCTTCGAGGAGCGGCTGCGGGAGATCGCAGAGCAGAGGCGCGGAGGCCGGCGTCGCGGGCTACCGTTGCGCCGCCTCATCGGTCGCCGGCCCGAATCGCGGGACGTGCCGCAGTTTGGACCGGCACACCTCGCGGAGGACGATCAGTCCTACGACTGAGCGCGGGCTTGGCCGGTGAGCCAGCGGCCCGCCGACCTTCCGCCTGCACCCTTAGGTGTGATAACTTGAACGCGCTGCGACCCGGGGGTCGGTGCCCCCGGGTTTCTCTTGATGTCCAAGCCAGAGGGATTGAAGCTGCAAAGCATCGAGGATAAGAGCACGCCGGACGTCCATATGGCATCTGTGTTGGTACTGATCGGCACGATGCTGGTGGACATGATCGGGTTCGGCATCGTTCTCCCTCTGCTCCCCTACTATGCCGTGGAGTTCGGGGCGGCGGACTGGATGGTGGGCCCGCTGGTTGCGTCGTTCTCGGTGGCGCAGCTTCTCGCGACGCCCTTCTGGGGCAGGATCTCGGACCGCTACGGCCGACGCCCGCTGATTCTGGTGGGGCTGGCCTTTTCCGCGGCCTCCTACGTGCTCTTCGGTCTGGCGACGACGATAACGGTTCTGTTCGTCTCGCGGATCGTTCAGGGGGCTTCGGGCGGGACGATCGCGGTCGCGCAGGCTTACGTGGCGGACACGACGGCGCCGCAACGGCGCGCGCAGGTCCTCGGCTGGCTGTCCGCCGCCACGGGTGCCGCATTCATGATCGGTCCGGCCATAGGCTCCTGGGCCTACCGCTGGGGCGGGCACACGGCTCCCGGGTTCGTGGCCGCCGGGCTCTGCGTGCTGAATCTGGTCTTCGCGCTGCGGTACTTGCCGGAGCCGGCGGTCTCGAGGGAGAAGTCTCGCATCTCGGTCCCGCCACTTCGGGACGTGCTGCGTACGGCGCTCCGGCAGCCGCTGCTGCAAATGATCGCGATCTACTTCATGGGGATGGCGGCTTTCAGCTCGATCACGGCGATCTTTCCGCTCTTCCTCGAGGCTCGCTTCGGGATCGATGAGACTACGGTGGGCTACGTGTTCGTGGCGGTGGGCTCGGTGTCTGTCCTGGTTCGCGGGGCCGCGGTGGGCCCGCTGGTCCACCGGTTCAGCGAGCCGTGGGTCTCGAGGCTCGGCGCGGCGACACTGGCGAGCGGGCTGTGCGTTGGTGCGCTCGCTCACACGTACCCGACGCTCATCCTCGCGATCACGCTGATCGCGGGCGGCACCGGGATGTTGTTCCCACCGCTGGCGGCCCTCATCTCACGCTCGACGGCTCCCGAAGTGCAGGGCAGCACGCTCGGGATCAACCAGTTCTTCGGCGGGGTCGCTCGGGTGTTCGGGCCGCTGTGGGGGGCGGCGGTATTCGACGCGTACGGTTCGGCGGCGCCGTTCTTCGCGGCCACTGTCGTCGTTGGCATCGCCTTCCTGTTCGCGAGCAACCTGAACCGATCTCAGAGCTCGCGCTCGGCGGCAGTGACGGAGGTTTCGGTCGAGTCTTGAGAATATCGAATATCGAATGTTGAACACTCAATAGCGAAGTGGGCAGCCGTCAGAACTACTTCGTTATTGGCTGTTGGCTGTTCGATATTCGCTATTCAAGGCGCGCCTTCCCGCGCGCCGCTTGTGCCGGAACACCGCCGTTTGCAAACTTGTTTGATCGAGCGTCCAACCGGAGGAGCGAATGCTGGCCATCAATCTGCTGGTAGCCATCGTCCTGTTCTGGATCGCGTTTAAGGTCTACGGCGGCTGGATGAGCCGTGTCTACGGGCTGAACGATAGCCACCAGGTCCCGTCGGAGGGGCAGTACGACGGCGTGGATTACGTGCCCACGAAGACGCAGGTGCTGCTGGGGCACCACTTCTCGTCCATCGCCGGCGCAGGACCGATCGTGGGACCGATCCTAGCAGGCCTTTTCTTCGGCTGGCTGCCAGCGCTGCTCTGGATCATTCTGGGCTCGATCTTGGTCGGGGGCGTTCACGACTTCGGGTCCACTATCGCATCGGTGCGGCACAAGGCGAGGTCGGTGGCGGAGCTGGCCAGACAATACATCACGCCCAGAGCCAGCAAGCTGTTTCTCGCGTTCATCTGGTTGGCGCTCACCTACGTGATCGTCGTCTTCATGGATCTCACCGCAGCCACGTTCGTCAACGTGGAAATGAACGGGAGCGGCGTCGCAATCTCCGCGCTGCTTTTCGTCGTGTTGGCGTTGGCGATGGGATTCGCGAGCTCCCGGCTCGGGATGGGCCTCAAGGCCAACACTTTCATATTCCTGCCGTTGGTTCTGCTGGCGATCTGGGTGGGCGACGCGCTGGCGGTCGACGGCGGTCTGCTGCCGGCGCTGGCGGGCAGCGAGAAGAACAGCTGGACCATTGTCCTCATCGGCTACTGCCTGGTGGCAGCGGTCACGCCCGTTCGGGTTCTCCTGCAGCCTCGCGACTACCTGTCCAGCTGGCTGCTCTACCTGTCGGTGCTGGGAGCCGGGCTGGGGCTGACGATCGGCGCGGTGATGGGTTCCGCCTCGGTGGCCACCCATTGGCCGGCGCTGGTGAATCCGGGTGAGGTCACGGCTCTGGGGGTGCCGCACCTGGGTCCTCTCTTCCCGATCCTGTTCATCACAGTGGCCTGCGGTGCCTGCTCCGGCTTCCATTCCATCGTGGCTAGCGGAACGACGGCGAAGCAGATCCGCTGTGAGACCGACACCCGACGTGTCGGCTACGGCGCGATGTTGATCGAGGGCGTTGTCGCGGTCATCGCGCTTTCGACGGTGATGGTTTTGTCCTTTGGGAGCGACGCCCTCGGCTCGAATCCGATCACGGTCTACGCCAGTGGCATCGGGCAGTTTCTCGGCACCTTCGGCATCAACCCGCGATTCGGTTCACACTTCGGGCTGTTGGCGTTGTCGACCTTCCTGCTCACCACGCTCGACACCTGTACCCGGCTTACGCGCTACGTGGTGCAGGAAGCCTTCAGCTGGGCCAAGAACACCCGGACGGACAGGGTGCTGGCAACGTTGGTCGCGCTGGCGCTGCCGGGCATCCTCGTCTTCATGACCTATACTGACCCGACGACGGGGCAGGTGATGCCCGCATGGCGTGCCGTTTGGCCGGTGTTCGGCGCCACGAATCAGCTACTCGCCGCGCTGGCGCTGCTGGCGGTCACGGTTTGGCTGAAGCGGACCGGCCGCACCTGGCTCTTCGCCGGTTTGCCGATGGCGTTCATGCTGGTGATGAGGATGACCGCGCTCGCCCTGCTCATCGGCCAGAACGGATTCTCGCTGATCGGCGTGATCTCGTCGGTGCTGTTCATTCTGGGCCTGACCCTGGCCGTCGAGGCCGCGCGCGCGTTCCGACTCGACGAGCTGGACCCCGAAAAGGTTGTTCTGAAACCGGTCGCGGCGAGCGGAGACTGAGTTGTTGTCGGGTTCTGAATATCGAATATCGAACAGCGAATGTTGAATAATGAAATGGGGCCTTCGCACACTCCGATCGAGAGGCCCCATTTCGTCATTCCTTGCTCGTCCTTGCTCGATATTCGATGTTCGATATTCAAGACGGGCAATACCGCACTCCCACAATGTCTGACCCTACTGATTTCTTGGTGATAGGCGCCGGCGTCATCGGTTTGCGCGTCGCCATCGAAGCGAAGCGCCGCTTTCCGGACGCCAGCGTCACCGTGATCGAGAAGGAAGCGCGTCCGGGCCGGCACGCCAGCGGCCGCAACAGCGGTGTCCTCCACGCGGGCTTCTATTACTCCGCCGACAGCTTCAAGGCGCGTTTCACCCGGGCAGGTAACCAACGCCTGGCCGAGTACTGCGACGAGCGCGGGCTGCGGATCAATCGTTGCGGCAAGCTGGTCGTGGCGAAGAACGCGGCCGAGGCGAGCGTGCTGGACGAATTGTTGGCGCGAGCCGGGCGGAACGGCGTCGACCTGGAGGACATCAGCGCCGGTGAAGCCCGCGAGATAGAGCCGCGCGTGAGAACGCACGAACGAGCGCTCTTCTCTCCGTCCACCGCCACCGTCGATCCGCTCGAGATCGTCGAGTCCTTTGCGCGTGACGCGGAAAGGGCAGGGGTATCGCTGCGCGCATCGACCGGTTACGTGAAGCGAACCAAGGACGGTGTGCTGACGCCCGATGGGGAAGTCGCTGCCGGCTACGTGATCAACGCCGCCGGGCTGTACGCCGACAGAGTAGCTCGCGACTTCGGCTTTGGCCGGCGCTACCGCATCCTACCCTTCAAGGGTCTGTACCTGCACGCCGATCCCGGATCGTATTCGCTCGCCACCAACGTCTATCCCGTCCCCGATCTGGCCACACCGTTCCTCGGGGTTCACCTCACCGTTGCTGTTGACGGGCACGTGACGATCGGGCCAACGGCCGTCCCCGCGTTCTGGCGCGAGCAGTACGGCCTGTTCGAGAACTTCCGGGCGGACGAGTTCCTGGAGATCGCGCGCCTAGAGGGACGGCTGTTCCTGTTCAATCAAGCGAGCTTTCGTACCGTCGCGATGCGCGAGATCCCCAAGTACTACAGACCGCGTTTGGTGAGCATGGCGGCGCAGCTTGCCGAGGGTGTTCGCGCCTCCGACTTCCGGCGTTGGGGCCCGGCGGGCATCCGGGCGCAACTTCTGGACGTAGAGCAGAACCGATTGGTCAACGACTTCACGGTCGAAGGCGACGATCGCTCGTTTCACGTGCTCAACGCGGTCTCGCCCGCGTTCACCTGTGCGATACCTTTTTCTGAGTACGTAATGAACGAAGTTGAGGAGCTGATGTAGTTCCAAGCGTTTTGAATATCGAATATCGAACGCCGATTGACGAATTTCCAAGAGTAGGAAACTTGCTAGCGCATTTCATCATTCCCTGTTCGATATTCGATATTCTATATTCAAGACTCGCAGCGATGAAAACATTTGCTCTGTTCCTTGCCTTACTCGTCTCGGGCATCCCATTCCCCGACGCCCGCGCGCAGGTTCCGGATTCGCTTCCTGCGGGTTGGAGACGCGTCGCAACCTTGACCAACCGCTCGATCAGCATTGATCTCGATCGCGACCTGAAGCACGGCGGGCTAATCAGCCTGCGTATCAGTTCGACCGATGCGGCGGCAGGAGAGTTCGGCGGCGTGGCCCAACGGATTCTGGCTGTGGACTTTCGGGGCCAGCGGGTGCGCCTCACGGGCCACATGCGGGTGGACGATGCCGCGGAGGGAGCCGGGCTGTATATGCGCGTGGACGGTGCGGTGGCAGGCACGCCGTTCGACAACATGCAGGACCGGCAGCTTGCGGGCACCACAGACTGGCAGCGCCTCGAGATCGTGCTGGACGTGCCCGTCGATGCTGGCCTTATCGACCTCGGCGTCATGCTCACGGGCAGGGGCACGGCCTGGGCGGACGATCTGGATCTCTCCGTGGTTGATGGCTCCGTGCCCACGACCGGGCGGGTGATCCCGTACCAGACCGAAGTCCCGATTCCGTTGCCGGACCTGCCGCGCTCGCCGCGCAATCTCGATCTCGAGGATGCGCAGCTCGTGGCCGGGCCGCCGGTGAGGGTCTTCGAGCGGCGGGACACCATGATCGAGATGCGCGACGGGATCCGCCTCTTCACCGCCATAGTCCTACCGCGAACTTGCTCGGAGCCACTACCAGTCCTCCTGACGCGAACGCCGTACGGGGCTTTCCCCTACGCGTCGCGCGAGCTCATCACCGACGGGTACATCATCGTCTCCCAGGACGTCCGGGGGCGCGGCCGCTCCGAAGGCACATTCGTGATGAACCGCCCGATGAAAGCGCCGCACGATTCGGCCGCCGTGGACGAGACGACCGATGCCTATGACACCGTCGAGTGGTTGATCCGCAACGCTCCCTGCAACAACGGGCGCGCGGGGATCAGGGGCGTGTCCTATCCGGGCTGGACAGCGGAGGTGGCGCTGCTAGATCCGCACCCGGCGGTGAGAGCCGTCTCCCCGCAGGCCCCGATGACCGACACATGGATGGGGGATGACTTCTTCCATCAGGGGGCGTTCCGGCTGATGTACGGATTCCAGTATTCCTACAACATGGAACGCGAATCGGCCGGGCTGGGGCCGTTGTCGGAACCGGGCGGCGACCCTTACGACTGGTACCTCTCCTTTACGAGTCTCGAGGCCTTGGCGGACTCGTTCGACCTACTGCGCATCCCGACGTGGCGGCGCTTCGTCGAGCACCCGGCGTACGACAGCGAGTGGCAGGGCAGGGCCTTCCAGCGACTGGTTACGGGGCTTAGCGTGCCGACACTCACCGTCGGCGGCTGGTGGGATTCGGAGGACCTCTTCGGGCCGCAGGCGACCTATGCGGCGCTCGAGCGGCTCGACACTGCAGCGGTGAACCACCTCGTCATCGGCCCGTGGAGCCACGGCCAGTGGTCCGGCCGGAGCGGCACGCGGTTGGGCACGCTCCGCTTCGGGAGTGCGACGGCAGATTCGTTCAGGACCGTGATCGAAGCGCCCTGGTTCGCCTACTGGCTCAAGGACCTTGGCGACGGCCGCTTCCCTGAGGCGTGGCTGTTCGATGCCGGAACGAACGAATGGCGCGGCTTCGACCGGTGGCCTCCGCACGAGGCCGCAGTGCGGAGCCTCTACTTTCACGCCGGTGGCCGGCTGACGTTCGACCCGCCTACGGAGGGGGCGGCATTCGACGAGTACATCTCGGACCCCGCCGATCCAGTGCCGTACCAGCAGCGGCCCGTCGGGCGGGTTTGGGCCCAGTGGATGACGGAGGACCAGCGCTTCGCTGAGGAGCGGACCGACGTGTTGAGCTGGCGGACCGAGCCGCTCGAGGAGGACGTGACGATCGCGGGGAACGTGGCGGCGCGGCTCTTCGCTTCGACCACCGGCTCGGACGCGGATTGGGTGGTCAAGCTCATCGATGTCTACCCCGATGCCGTGCCCGATCGGCCCGAGATGGGCGGCTACCAGCTGATGGTGGCGGGGGACATCATGCGCGGCCGCTACCGGCAGAGCTGGCAGCGTCCCGTACCAATTCGCCCCGGTGCCGTGGAATCGTACACGGTGGATCTGCACCAGCAGTGCTACACCTTCCGGCGCGGTCACCGAATCATGGTTCAAGTACAGAGCACCTGGTTCCCGCTCTATGACCGGAATCCACAGACGTGGGTGCCGAACATCTTCCGAGCGCCCCCGTCGGCGTATCAGGCACAGACGCACCGGATTCATCGCACGGCCGCCGAGCCGTCGCACGTCGAGGTGATGGTGTTGCGGCGCTAGGCCGGTGGGGCTCGGAAAGCGCTTCGAATATCGAATATCGAACGCCGATTGACGAACTTCCCAGGGTGGCGAGTCGCTAGCGCATTTCATCATTCCTTGTTCGATATTCGCTATTCGACATTCAAGACCCGCAGCCAGCCCCCTTTTGTCACCGACACCCGCACGCGCTATCTTGCTTCCTTCCCCAGCCACTTCATCGTTGCATCGCTTCAGCGGGAGGACCCATGAGACGGAGAGAATTCATCGGGAAAGCGGGCTGCGGCGCCGCCGGGTTCGCCGTCGCGCCGATGGCCGGCGCAGCCAGCGCCGAGCAGGAGGCGCTTGTCGTCCGCCGCTATGACATCGAGGTCGAGGTCGTCGAGGTCGGGCCGACGACGCGCTGCCACAAAGTCGGCGAGAAGTTCACGTGGCCCCAGGACATGGGGAAGCTGTGTCATTGGCTGGCGAGTGCGCTGGACCCGGTTGTGACTTCGCTGGCCGCCGGCGCCATCTATCCTTGGCGGTATGCAGGGACTCCGTACGAGAAGGTCATCTCGTTGGAGGGTGTGACCACCGAGTACATTCGCTGTCCCGATCCGTCGGAGTCCGGTATCGTCGTGAGAATCACCAGGACGTTTCGCGACAAGCGCACGATCGAAGCCTGAAGTGCTTAGCAAGTTGCGAAGCCGCTGCGGATAACGGTGCTGGAAGAAGCACTTCGAATATCGAATATCGAACGCCGAATAACGAATTTCCAAAAGTAGGAATCTCGGCAGCTCATTTCATTATTCTTTGTTCGATATTCGAAATTCGGTATTCGAAGCCTGCATACCAACTCGAAGACTGATTTCTTGGAGGGAGAAATGAGACGCGTGGCTCTTTGTCTAGCCGGTCTGTCTGTCTTGTTGGTCGGCGGTCTGCCGCCGAGCGCGGCGGCCGTGCTGTACGCTCAGGAGCCTGCGGTCGCGCCGGTCAGCCGAACCTTGACGCCCATGGATGTGGCGCGAGTACGAACGGTGGGCGAGGTAACGATGCGGCCCGATGGCTCGACGATCGCCTACACGCTCAGCGTCCCGCGCGAGGTGGGGAGCGACGACAATGGGTCCGCCTGGGCCGAGCTGCACATGGTCGATTTCGATGGCGGGAACGATCGTCCGTTCGTGGCCGGCGAAGTCAACGTGTCGCATCTGCGCTGGACGCCGGGCGGTCGCTACCTGAGCTACCTCGCGCGACGCGAGGGAGACGACCACCGGTCCGTCTACATCATTCCTGCCGATGCGGGCGAGTCGATGCGGGTGTATCAGCACGAAACGAACGTCGAGACGTTCGACTGGCGGCCCGATGGCGGCGCGATCGCGTTCGTGGCTCGCGAGCCCGTCGCTACGGATCTGAGCGACTTGCGCGGCAAGGGCTTCAACATGGAAGTCTACGAGGAGGACTGGCAGGCGCGCCGCATCTACGTCGTGGAACTCCCGGAAGGGCCGGAAGGACCGGCGGGCGAAGCGCGCGCGATCGATGTTCCGGGCCACCCGTACGCGGTCGTGTGGAGCCCCGACGGGGCACGCCTGCTGATCGACGTGGCGCCAACGCCGCTGACCGACGACCGCTACATGTTCCGGCGCCTGCGCGTCATCGACGTGACGTCGGGCGCGGTGACGGTCGAGATCGAGAACCCCGGTAAGCTGGGCAGCTTCCGCTGGTCGCCCGACGGCCGGACCATCGCCTACATCTCAGGCATCGACATCAACGATCCGCGTGAAGGCCGACTGATGGCGATTTCCGCGCGGGGCGGAGTGGCGCAGGATCTGTTGCCGGGATTGGAAGGCCACGTCGCGTCGTTCACTTTCACGTCCAACGACAAGATCACCTACCTGGCGGACGTTGGGGTGGGCACGCGTGTGGGCCGGGTTCGCACGAACGGGCGAACCGATGAGGTGATGTACGAGGGCACCGAGCCGGTGGCCCTGGCGATGACCGTCGATGACAGGGGTCGCCGAGCCGCCATCACCGCCGAGACTCCGTCGCGACCGCGCTCCGTCTTCGCTTTGTCGCTGGACGGGCGGGCGAACCCGGCTCGGCTGACGGACCCCAACCCGTGGCTGGACGAGGTCGATCTAGGGCCGCAGGAGATCGTGCGCTGGACCGCGGAGGACGGACTCGAGATCGAGGGTCTGCTGATCCACCCGCTCTATCGCGCCGCCAGCGAACGGGTCCCTCTGGTGGTGGTTGCCCACGGGGGACCGGAATCCCACTACCGGAACGGCTGGCTGACGGGCTACAACAGCATGGGCCAGATGGCCGCCGCTACCGGCTACGCCGTCTTCTATCCCAACTACCGGGGCAGCACGGGCCGCGGCGTCGCCTTCTCGAAAGGCGACCAGGGCGACGGCGTAGGCGCCGAGTTCGAGGACGTTCTGGCCGGGATCGACTACCTGATCGAGCGCGGACTGGTCGATTCCGAGCGGGTCGGGATGACGGGCGGATCCTACGGCGGCTACTTCACCGGCTGGGCCGCCACCCGGCACAGCGAGCGCTTCGCCGCCGGCGTGATGCTCTATGGCGTCACGAACCAGCTCTCCAAGACGGGCACCAGCGACATTCCCAACGAGCTGGAGCTGGTCCACTGGCTGACGAACCCGTACAAGGATCTCGACCTGTTCATGGAGCGCAGCCCGATCACCTACATCGACAACGCGCAGACGCCGCTGTTGATCCTGCACGGCGCCGACGATGCGCGCGTGTACCCGGGGCAGTCGCTGGAGATGTATCGGGCGCTCAAGGTCAAAGGCGATGTGCCCGTGCGGCTGGTCCTCTATCCGGACGAAGGGCACGGCTTCCGGCGCGCGGCGGCGCGCTACGATTGCAGCGTGCGAATGCTGCGCTGGCTGGATCACTTCCTGAAGCAGAAGAACACGGAGATGCCGCCGTGGCAAGTGGAATACGATCTGGCGGCGGAGGTCATGTAGGGCGGGCTTTGAATGTCCAATATCGAATGCTGAATGTTGAATTATGAAATGACTTGACTGTGCTTTCGGTGCGGAATCCTCGCCCCCGTGGTCGATGCGGCTGCGGGGGCGGGGGCGTTTATGGGCCGCGGCAGTGCGCGGATGAGGAATCGTTGATCGAGGTTTCGAATATCGAATATCGAATGTTGAATGACGAATGACGAAGTGGGGTGCGCATGGAAAGGACTGGAAGGACCTATGACCTCGAGGAGCGACTGATCGGCTTCGGTGTGGCCGTGTGCGGTATTGCCGAGAGCCTTCCCCGGACCTCCATCGGCACTCACATCGCTCATCAACTCGTTCGGAGCGGTGTCTCTCCTGCGGCGAACTACGGCGAGGCACAAAGCGCCGAGTCGCGGAGAGATTTCATCCACAAACTGAAGGTGTGTCTGAAAGAGCTGCGCGAAACGCAGGTCTGGTTGAAATACGGCCAGCGTCTGGGACTCGCGGCACCTAGCGGGCTGGAAGACGCGATTCAGGAATCAGACGAATTGATCGCGATCTTCGTCAAGAGCATCGAAACAGCGGCGCGTAGGCGCGATGGGAGGTGAGGTCCAGATCGGTGTGACCCGTATGTCTTGAATATCCAATATCGAACATCGACCAGCGAATAACGAAGTGGTCACGAATGCTGGCTTGCAAGCCATCTCGTTATTGGGCGTTCAACATTCGATATTCGATATTCAAGGCCCGCTTCTGCGATGCGCTTGACGGCAGAGCCAGATTGCGATATCCTCCACATACGGAGGCGTATATGGAGTATTCGAAGAAGACCACGATTCTCTTCACTCCGGAACTGCACGAACGGCTCGTCCAGCTGGCGCGACAGAAGGGTGTCAGCCTTGGCTACCTTGTGCGCAGCGCCTGCGAGACGCAGTACGGGCTGGTGGCCGCCGAGGACCGCCTGGAAGCCGTGCGAGAGCTCGGCCGGCTGTCGCTGCCGGTTGCCGATACACGCACTATGAAGGAACAGTCGGTTCCGGATGCTTCGGATCTACTGCCATGATCCTGGTTGACTCCAACATCCTGATGTACGCGGCCGGGGCAGAGCATCCCAACAAGGCGCCCAGCGTCGCCTGGCTAGAGCGCGTCGCCCGTGACGAGATCAAGGCCAGCCTCGATGCGGAAGCCCTGCAGGAGATCCTCCACCGCTATCGCGCCATCGGTCGCTGGCAGGAGGGGCGAGTCGTCTACGACATGGCGCGTCGCATCATCCCACTTGTGATCCCGATCACGAGCGAGATCCTGGACCGAGCCCGGGCGCTACTCGATGAGCACTCGACCTTGCTGGCGCGAGACGCGCTCCACGCCGCCGTCGTCGAGACCCAGGGCCTCGAGGCGATCTGCAGCTACGACCAGGACTTCGATTGTATTCAGGGGATTCAACGAATCGAGCCCTGAGGGGGGCTGGAAGCCCCCTGAATATCGAATATCGAACATCCAACACTCAATGGTGAAATGGCGTGGGAGCCGTCGTGCGTGACCACTTCATAATTGGGTGTCCGATGTTCGATATTCGATATTCAGAACCCGCTCGAACCCACCTGGACGAAACGAGGCAACGGGGTTAGCTTAGGTGTAAGGGTATTACCAGTAGGAGTATTACCATGCGAATCACTACCAAGGGCCAGGTCACCATTCCCATCGAGATCCGCGAGGCGCTCGGCCTCCTCCCCTATACCGAGGTCGAGTTCGAGCTAATGGATGGCTGGGCCAAGTTGAAGAAGAAGGAGGATGGGCAGCGTGCGCGCGGCCGCCGTATCGTCGCAGGCATGCGCGGTCGGGCCGATGCCGGCCTGAGCACGGAAGAGATCCTGGCGCTCACGCGCGGTGAAGGGGAATGAGCCGCGTACTGGTGGACAGCAACGTGCTGCTAGACGTGCTGACTGAGGATCCCGCGTGGTTCGAGTGGTCGGCGACAGCTCTGGAGGAGCTGGCCGAGGACAACGTGCTCATCATCAATCCGATCATCTACGCCGAGGTCTCGATCGGCTTCTCACGCATCGAAGACCTGGATGCCGCCTTGCCCCCGGAAGCTGTCGAGCGCGAACCGCTGCCTTGGCCCGCCGGGTTTCTGGCAGGGAAATGCTTCCTCCGCTACCGAGAGCGGGGTGGAACACGGCGCTCGCCGCTACCGGACTTCTACATCGGGGCGCACGCTGCCTTGACGGAGAGCCTGCTGCTGACACGCGATGCCGGCCGCTACCGAAGCTACTTTCCTCAATTGAAGATTCGCTCGCCTTAGCGTAGGTGGGGAGAAGCCCGTTGAATATCGAATGTCGAACATTCGAACACCCAATCATGAAGTGGTCGTGAACGCTGGCATCCACGACCACTTCGTCATTCGGTGTTCAACATTCGATATTCGATATTCAGAACCCGATCAAAGCCCCCGTTTCAAGAACTCCGTCATCAGCCCAAAAAGATTCACCCTGCTAACTGGCCCCGCGATGCCATGCGCTTTGTTCGGGTAGATCCGGAACTCGAATTGCTTGTTCGAGTCCTCCAGCAGCTGGACGAGCTGATACGAGTTCTGCGGGTGCACGTTGTCGTCGCCGGTGCCGTGGACCAGCAAGAAGTGCCCCTGCAGCCGGTCGGCATAGGTCTGCGGCGCGCCCTGCGCGTAGCCGTCCGGGTTCTCCTGCGGCGTGCGCATGTAGCGCTCGGTGTAGATCGTGTCGTACAGCCGCCAGTCCGTGACGGGCGCCACGGCGATCGCGGTCTTGAAGACGCCCGCGCCTTTGAACATCGAGAGCGACGACATGTAGCCGCCGTAGCTCCACCCCCAGATACCGATGCGGCCGACGTCGACGTAGGACAGGCCTCCGAAGTAGCGGGCCGCGGCGATCTGGTCCGCCGACTCGTACTTGCCCAGGTTCAGGTACGTGATCTTCTTGAATGCCGCGCCCCGGGCGCCGGTCCCCCGATTGTCCACGCTCGCCACCAGGTAGCCCTTCTGGGCCAGCAACTGGTGCCACAGGTAACGGTCACCGCCCCATGAATCGGTGACGGTCTGCGAGCCGGGGCCGCCGTAGACGTACATCAGCAGCGGGTACTTCTTGGACGGATCGAAGTCCGGCGGCTTGATGACCCAGGCGTTGAGCTCGACGCCGCCCTCGGCCGGCACCTTCAGGAACTCCGGCCGCACTAGCCCCAACGCGTCCAGGTTTCCCTTCAATTCGGCGTTGTCGGTCAGCGTGCGGACCGGCTGGCCGTTGGCGCGCCGGATCGTCTGGACCGGCGGCACGCCGGCCTCCGAGTAGGTGTCGACGTAGTAGGTGAACGTGGGATCGAAGGCGACGCGGTGCGTCCCCGTCGCGCCCGAGATGCGCATGAACGCCTCACCGTCCAGTCCCACAACGTAGAGCGGACGGACGAGGGGGCCGTCGGCGGCGCCGGTGAAGAAGACGACGTCGCGCCGCTCGTCCACGCCGTGGGTGCCCAGCACGTCCCAGTCGCCGGGCGTCAGCTTGCGGACCAGCGTGCCGTCGCGCTCGAACAGGAGAAGCTGGCCGTAGCCGTCGCGCTCGCTCAGGTAGACGAACTTCTCGCCGTCCTCGATCCAGATCAGGTCGCCGGTGTCGATGTCGATCCAGGCGTCGTCTGCATCGGTCATGATGATTTGCGATCTACCCGTCCGCGCGTCCGCAAGGTACAGGTCCATGCGATTCTGATGGCGGTTCAGGCGCCGGAACCAGATCTCGTCGGACGAGTCCGCGAAGTCCATCCGGGCGATGTAGAACTCCTCGTCGGTCGGCCCGACATCGATCCAGCGCGTCGTGCCGCTGGCGATGTCCACGACGCCCAGTCGCACCTGCGAGTTGTCGGTGCCCGCCTTGGGGTAGCGCACCGGCGTCAACTCGGGGTAGAGCGCCAGCTCGTTGATCAGGTAGAAGGGCGGGATCGCGCTCTGGTCGAAGCGCCAGAAAGCGATGCGCTCGCCGTTCGGGCTCCAGCGGAACCCGTCCGCCAGCGACAGCTCTTCCTCGTAGACCCAGTCCGTCGCGCCGTTGATGATGTCTTCGCCGCCGTCCTCGGTCAGCGCCTTCTCGCGTCCCGTGGCCAGATCGGTGACGTAGATGTTGTTGCCGCGCACGAACGCGACGCGGCTTCCGTCCGGCGAAAGCTTGGCGTAACGCTGCGGGCCAGGCCGGGTGCTGGCCGGCGTCAGCTTTCGCGCCTCGAAGTCCCAGACGTAGAAGAACGCGCTGCGGCTGCGTCGCCAGATACGCTGCTCGCCGGTGGCGATCAGCAACTTCGAGCCGTCGGCCGAGAAGGTGTAGCTGTCGATGGCGATGGGCTCGTCTTCGCCGGGCGGGACCAGGTCCGTCCCGCGGATCAGCAGTTCCCGGTCGCCCGACCGTATGTCCACCTTGTACAGGTCGGTCCGCGCGTTCTGGTCCGGCTCGACGACCGTGTAGTGACGGCCGTCGTCCATCCAGTTGACGCGGACCTGTTGCGGGCTGAAGTCCCGCGAGCCGTAGATCCGCTCTACGCTGAGCTGCGGAACCTGGGCGATAACCGGCGTCGCTAACGTGACCGCCGCCGCGACGGCGAGAAGACGCTGTTTGGATAGCATGGCGATTCCGTATGGGTTGAGGTTGACGGGGCAAGAAGATAGGGTTCACTGCCGCACGACGCGATGCCCGATTGGGCCCACGCGCGTCGGGTGTTGGGTGATCGATACTCGAGCCGTCGTTAACGGCGGCGATTGAGGATCCGTTGATACCGCAGGAAGATACTCCTGGCGAACCGGTGGGTGCGCTCGCCCGGCCCGGAGCCTGGAGGTATAATGTGGAAAGTATGCCCAGCACGAGTATCACCTGGCAGGACGTCCTCCTCATGCCGGAGGACGGCAACCGATACGAGGCGATCGGCGGGGAACTCTACGTGACGCCGCCGCCGCGCCTCCGGCACCAGGAGATCGCCCGCAACCTGATGGACGCGCTTCTC
>JBDHHL010000044.1:0-15601 GCA_039589375.1 Gemmatimonadota bacterium
GGAGCCAGCCGTCCTCGTCGAACGAAGGCTGACGGTCCGGGGGGTCGAGATAGCCCATCATCACGTACGGCCCCCGGATCAGCAGTTCTCCGTCTTCGGCCAGCTTCGTCTCAATCCCTGGTAGGGCAACTCCCAGCGAGTTCTCCTTGTACTGAAAGGGAAGCGTCATCGTGATACCACCGGTCGCTTCGCTCATCCCGAAGCCACTGAGTAGTTGGACGCCCTGCTTGTGAAAGAAGCGGAAGATGTCGGTGTCGAGATGCCCGGCCGCCGAAAGCCCCCAGCTCAGACGACCGCCTGTGATACCCAGCGTCGCCTCTCGGAGCTCGTCGTCCGCAGCGTGCAGCGGGTCCGCCTTTTTCGATATCGACTCGTAGAGTTGGATCCACTTTCTCGGGACGCTGATGAAGACGGTGGGTCGATGGCGGCGCATCCCGTCGATCAGGGCTTCGACCGACGGGTCGCGGAGGAAGCAGTACTTGGCGCCCCAGAAGACACAGCCCAGCAGTTCCAAGTAGCGACCGAACGTGTGGAACAGCGGAAGATAGGAAAGGAATACATCCCCATCTCCGATCTCAGGAAGAGCAAGCGCCCGGGCGAACCTCTTGAAGACGAGGTTTCGATGCGAATACTGAATGCCCTTGGGCATCCCGGTCGTGCCGGACGTGTACATGACGGTAGCGAGGTCGCCGATTTGAACCGCGTTGGATCTCTGCTCGATCAACGAGGCCGGGACATCGGTTGCCCGCGCCTCTACTTCGCGCAAGCTCAGGACGCGCCCGGTCAATCCGGCCGCCGGCTCGATCGTGACCACGTGTCTGAGATCCGGTAGCGAAGCGCGGTTCTTCTCTACTTTCTCGAGTTGTTCCTGCCCCGAAACCACCACGGTGCCGACCTGCGCATGGCGCAGGATGTAGCCCACGTCTCCGTCCGTTGCGTTCGCCGGTACCATCACGTTCACCAACCCTGACGTGAGGCAGGCGTGGTCGAGCAGCGCCATCTCGAGGCGGTTCTCCGAGAGGATGGCGATCCGGGCCGGCGGCTCGGGGTGGTAGAGCGAGTACAGACCGCGCGCCAATGCTTCGACGCGTTTCGAAGCCTGATGCCAGGTCAGGCTTTCTCCGCCCCTGCTGCTAGGGATCTCGAACAGTACTTTGCTCGCATAGAGTTGCGCTCGCTGCCTGTATAGAGGCCCGACCGTCAGGTGAGAGGCTTCCACGGCAGAGAGAATTCTCTGTCCCCAAAGTCCGCTGGCTCCGCTAGCATCGATCCGCCTCAGTACAGCTGGGCGTCGGGCCAGGTCGAGGGCATCCCAGGTGTGGCGCCGGAGATCATCGGGCGCATCGTCCTCGTCCGTGAGCCTGTCGACGAAACGTTCCAGCAGGCCTGCCAGACTTTCTAGCTCCAGTCTTTCGAGAATCGAGTTGCACTCGCGGGAACCGCGGATGAGTCCGACTACTGCCACATCCAGCTGCCGCGAATCGGCGTCTCCCGAGTCGCGCTGCTTGGCCTCATCCAAAGCGGCATCGACTCGGGCCGCCAATTCATTCGCCGGCAGGTCTGTTAGGTTCTTGAGGTCCTGCACATCTGTCATCGGTCAGCCTCGCAAAACAGGTGGCGGCTATCTCGTTTCAAGAAAGCCGTCACGCTGTTGACGTCAAGGTAGTTGAGCCGTAGTACATCGGTTGCGCAAGTGGAGGCATTACGACGATGAGATTCCTCGGTCGCTTAGTTATTAAGGCCACGGTTTGGGCGGCCGGGATCTTCTATCGGGTAGAGCAGGTAGGGGCGGAACTGCCGGTCAGCCCAGTCATCATCGTCACCAATCACCCAAACATGCTAATGGACCCGCTCTTGGCTCTTAGAACCGCCGGGCGGCGTGTCCGGGTTTTGGCCAAGGCCCCGCTATTCGGAATCCCGCTCTTCGGCCCGGTGCTCAGGTCGGTCGACACCCTTCCGCTCTATCGCGTTCAGGATGATCCGGACCAATTGCATCGCAACCGTAGGGCCTTCAAAGAGGCGGTGGAGGCATTACAGGCAGGTGGCACGCTGCTGATGTTTCCAGAGGGGAAGAGCCATTCGCAGCCGGCGCTTGCACCGTTGAAGGCGGGCGTCGCGCGAATGGCGCTGGAGGCCGAGGAGAGTTCCGGTTGGCAGCTCGGCGTAAGGATCGTGCCGCTGGGGCTGGCTTATCAGCGCAAGCATCGCTTCCGCAGCCGAGTGGTCGCAGGCATCGGTGATTCGATCCGCGTTGGCGATTGGCGCCAAGAGTATGACGACCGCCGGGGCGCTGCCGTGAGTTCCCTTACCGACGCCGTCGCCAGAGGCCTGGCGGAACAGACCTTGAACCTCGCCGATGAGTCGGACCGGCGACTGGTGGAGACGGCGGACCTTCTCTACGCTCGCGCCAAGGGTTGGGCACGTTGGCGTGAACGAGAGCCTTGGAAGGAGCGGCTTCCTCGCCTGCAAAGCCTTGCCGACCAGTTTGCCTGGCTGCGGACTCACGATCCGAATCGCTGGGATCGTCTGTCGGAATCGCTTCGCAGCTACGGAAAGTGGCTGAAGCTGCTCGGCAGCGGCGAAGCGGATGTACCGCCGCGCTACGATGCGGGGCGTGTGGCACGCTATATCCTGCGGGAAGTCTCCACGCTGGGGCTCGGTTTCCCGGTTGCAGCGCTGGGAACCGCCGCGTGGTATCTTCCTCACTTCCTGACGGGCTTGGTTTGCCGGGTCATGAAGCCGGAGATCGAGACGGTCGCGACCGTGAAGCTGTTGGCGGGGATCGTCCTCTACCCCGTCACGTATCTTCTCTGGATCGTCCTGGCTGCGTCGGTCTTGGGCGCGCCGGCCGCGCTGCTTGCAGCCGTAGTGCTGCCGCCGCTGGGCTTCGCGACCCTGTACTGGCATCACCGCCGGCAGGACGCATGGGAAGACGTGAGGACTTTCTTCCAGGTGATTCGCCGGCCGCAAGTCCGGGAAGCCCTTACTGATCAGAGAGCGGTGCTCGCCGGCGAACTCGATGCTCTGGCTGCGGAGTGGATGGACGAGAGTAGGAGATAGCGGTGAACGAAGCCGACAGAACAGACTCAGCTGGCTGGCTCAACAGGCTCGGCTTGCATCGTCGCGAGCTCCGGAGTTGGGCACTCTACGACTGGGCCAACTCCGCTTTTGCCACCACCATCATGGGCGCCGTCCTGCCCGTCTACTTCGCCAACGTAGCCGCGGGCCACATGCAGGAGAACATGGCCACGGCCTACTGGGGCTACACCTCGGCCATCGGCCTGGCGATCATCGCGATTGCCTCACCGGTGCTGGGCGCGATAGGCGACTACATGGGCGCCAAGAAACGCTTCCTCGCCGGCTTCATGTTCCTCGGCGTCGTCGCCAGCGCCTGCCTCTACTTCGTCACCGAGGGCGAGTGGCTGTTGGCGTCGGCCTTGTTCATCCTCGGCAATATCGGGTTCTCCGGCGCGAATGTATTCTATGACGGGCTCCTTCCGCACATCGCCTCCGAGGACGAGGTCGACCGCGTCTCCACCGCGGGCTTCGCACTCGGCTATGTGGGTGGCGGCCTCCTGCTGGCCGTCAACCTGGCGATGTACATGAAGCCCGACCTTTTCGGACTCGCCGATTCGGGTATCGCCGTCCGCCTCGTGTTCGTCAGCGTCGGCGTCTGGTGGCTCGGCTTCACGATCCCGCTCTTGCGCGACGTCCGTGAGCCGCCGCGCCGACTCGAGGCGGGGGAAGAAGCGCACGTCAACCCGGTGCGTGCGGGCTTCAACCGCCTGTCCGAGACACTGCGCGAGCTACGCGGGCACCGTGAGTTGCTGACCCTCCTGCTCGCTTTCTGGCTGTACAGCGACGGCATCGGGACCATCATCAAGATGGGCGCCGTCTACGGAGCTGAAATCGGCATCGGCGACACGCATATCATCGGCGCCTTCCTGTTGGTCCAGTTCCTCGGTATCCCCTTCACCTTCGCTTTCGGCTCGCTGGCGGGCCGCATCGGAGCACGCAACGGCATCTACATCGCGCTGAGCGTCTACACGGTGATCTCCGTTTTCGCCTTCTTCATGACGACGGCCTGGCACTTCTGGACGCTGGCCGTGGCGATATCGATGGTGCAGGGTGGCGCGCAGGGTCTCAGCCGTTCGCTCTACTCCACGCTCATACCGAAGGGCAAGTCGTCCGAGTTCTTCGCCTTCTTCAGCGTCTTCGACAAGTTCGCCGGCATCATAGGGCCGTTCCTCGTCGGCGGGATCGCGGCTGTGAGCGGCTCTGGCCGCTACGGCATTGTGTCGCTGGTCGTCTTCTTCATCGGCGGCATGTGGCTGCTGTCGCGGGTGGATCTCGAGGCCGGTCGGCGCGCTGCGCGAGAGGAGGACGCGACGCTCAGACCCGTTGACCTGGATGAATGAATGCTGAGATGAAAGCGCCACGCACAGCGAACCGCACGCACACGTTCACCGAGTCGGTCATCCGGGAGATGACCCGTGTGGCTAACGAGCACGGGGCCATCAACCTGGCGCAGGGCTTCCCGGACTTCTCGGCACCGGAGATCCTCAAACAGGCCGCCGTTGAAGCGATCCATGCGGACATCAACCAGTACGCCATCACCTGGGGCGCGCCGCGTCTGCGAAAGGCGTTGGTGGACAAGTACCGCCGCTTCTACGGCATGGAAGTGGAGGAAGAGCGCGAGATCACGGTCACCTGCGGTGCGACGGAGGCCATGGCTGCGTCGATGTTGGCGTTGATCAATCCGGGCGACGAGGTCGTCATCTTCGAGCCGTTCTACGAGAACTACGGGCCTGACGCGATCCTTAGCGGTGCGAAACCCGTCTTCGTTCCGACTCGTGCGGACGGAAGCCTGGAAATAGAGGAAACGGTCGCGGCGTTCAGTGACGCTACGCGCGGCGTCATCCTGAACACTCCGAACAATCCCACGGGGCACGTCTTCACTCGCGACGAGCTCCGAACGATCGCGCGGCTCTGTATCGAGCACGATGCCATCGCGTTCACCGACGAAATCTACGAACACATCGTGTATGGGCACGTACATATCCCACTGGCCACGCTCGACGGAATGCGCTCGCGAACCGTGACGGTCAGTGGACTCTCCAAGACTTTCAGCGTTACCGGTTGGCGCGTGGGCACGATCATCGCGCCCTCCGATCTCACCGATGCCATTCGCAAGACCCACGACTTCCTGACCGTAGGCGCCCCCGCTCCGCTCCAGGAAGCGTGTGCGGTTGGCATTGAAGAGCTGGGGGACGACTACTACGAGCAACTCGCGGCCGACTACAAGAGGCGGCGCGATGTGCTTTACGACGGGCTGATCGCGGCCGGCTTCGAGTGTCGGCGACCCGATGGATCCTACTACCTGCTTGCCGATTTCTCGCGGATCAGCGAGATGCCCGACGACCAGTTCGCGGTCTGGCTTGCCCGAGAAGCCGGCGTCGCGTCGGTTCCCGGCTCGAGCTTCTACAGCGATCCGGCGCAGGGGAGGGCGCAAGTGCGCTTCGCCTTCTGCAAGACGATCGAAACCTTGGAGAACGCTGCGGCGCGATTGGCGGGCTTGGCTCATTAGTGGCAGGCCTTGTAAGTACCAATTCTCACAATTAGCTTTTGCCCACTTCGCGAACATGCTGACTGCCTCGATGGCAACCGCCTGGGGAGGATGTAGGTGGCGGAAGACAAGCAGGTCACGCTGGTTAGCAAGATGAGCGCCCACAATACCGCCCAGCTCAAGGAATTCTTCGATGGTTCCGAGATCGGCGGCGATTGGCAGCTCATCTATGCGGCGAGCTACAACGGATGCATCATCTCTCTGCCTGCCAAGGGCGGCGGACAGATGCGTCTGCGGGTAATCGCCAGGTATCGCGACGAGTATCCCTACCTCGAGCTCCGCTCGGAACGAACGGGCTCTGCCGGCGAGGAATAGGCGCTCAGTGCGAGCGGGCTGATTCTCGGTCGACCGATGCAGTGCGCGGCTTGGCAGACACTGCCCCTGGCACTCGCTCTTGCTTTCACTCTTTCCAGCTGCTCACCAGGCCCTCGAGAAGTCGTGCTGGCCTCGACCACATCGACGGAAGACTCGGGGCTGTTCGAACAGTTACTGCCCGCGTTTCGGAACGAGCACCCGGAGTATCGAGTTCGCGTGATTGCGGTCGGCTCCGGCGAAGCGCTACGGCTCGCAGCGCGAGGTGATGCGGACGTCGTCCTGACCCACTCGCCTGGCGCCGAGCAAGAGTTCATGGTGGCTGGCCACGGTGAGTCGCGACGTCCCGTTATGTTCAACGACTTCGTGATCGTGGGGCCCGATGCCGGCCCTGCATCCGCCTGTGCCGAGCTGAACGCTGCAGTCGCTGTGGCGTGTATCGTAGAGGCGGGCGGCCTATTCATTTCCCGCGGCGATGACTCGGGAACCCACGCGCGGGAGCGCGAGCTTTGGTCGAGTGCCGGACTGGAGCCCGAAGGGGAACGATACCTCGAAGCCGGTCAGGGCATGGGTGCGGTTCTGATGATGGCGAGCGAGAAGCAGGCGTACACACTGACGGACCGCGGCACCTTCTTGAGCTTGCGTGATCGCCTACGGCTGAGCGTGCTCGTGGAAGGAGATCCGGTACTGCTCAACCGGTACTCGGTGACGGTGGTGCGCGATGCTTCGAACCTCGAGGGGGCACGAGCCTTCGCAGATTGGATCACCTCGCCGGCTGCGCAAAAGCTCATCGGAAAGTTCGGTGTGGTCCGGTTCAGCCGTCCTCTCTTCACACCTATCGCGGAGGCTTGGTAGCCTGCGTGTCTCTGTCCGCACCTGTCGGGATCGAACGCGTTCTGTTATAGAAAGGCGAATCCAACTCGTTTGCCGTTGAAACTGTGAGCGGCCGAGGGGCTCATACGACCGCCGCGTTCTGTTTGCACTATGGATGTCTTATTAGAAGCAATTCGGGAGGCCTTCCATCTTCTGGTAAGCGGTGATCCTTATCTGTGGCAGATCATCGGTAGATCGCTGCAGGTCTCGGGGCTCGCCGTTGTGCTGGGGTTGCTGGCAGGAATACCTCTGGGCACCTGGCTGGGGCTCTCACGCTTCCCCGGGCGCGGCCTGGCCGTTGCGCTGGTGAATACCGGGCTGGCTCTGCCGCCGGTTGTGGTCGGCCTGTTCGTCTACATTCTGCTATCTAGGCAAGGTCCGCTCGGCCACCTCGGGTGGCTCTATACGCCGAGCGCGATGATCGCCGCTCAGTTCGTACTTGCCGCGCCTTACGTCGGCGCTATCACGCTCGCTGCGGTGCAATCGGTGCCTCCGGAACTGCGGCTGCAGGCCCGCGCCTTGGGTGCCAATCGTTGGCAGGCCTTGCTTCTCCATCTGCGCGAGGCGCGCCTTTCACTGATGGCGGCGGTTGCGGCCGGTTTCGGTGCAGTGGTTTCCGAAGTCGGGGCCGTCATGATGGTCGGCGGGAATGTCCACGGCGAGACTCGGGTCATCACGACGGCGATAGTGCTCGAAACCCGCCGCGGGCGCTTCGCTACAGCGATGGCCTTAGGTCTCATTCTGCTCGCCATCGCGTTCGCCGCGAATGCATTCATCACTCGCGTCCAGCAGGCCCAGCCTCGTCGTCGTCGTCCCCTGACGAGCTGATGGACAATGTGAACGGTTCTTCGGCGATGGAGCCGCTGCTCAGGGGCGAAGACCTGATTCGGTCCTACGACGACAGGCGCGTGGTCGACGTGGACTCGGTCGAGGTACGCGGGGGAGAAGTACTCGCGGTTCTGGGCCCCAATGGAGCGGGGAAGTCCACGTTGATGCGCCTGCTTGCCGGCCTGGAGTCACCCGATGGGGGGCGGCTGTTCTACAAGGGCCGGCAGGTGCAGCGGCATGATCGGGGTTTACGTCGAGCATCGGCGGCCGTGTTGCAGCGACCCTACCTGTGGCGTGGGACCGTGCTTCAGAACGTGGAGTACGGGATGAAACTGCGACGTGTCCCGGGAACGGAGCGCAAGGCACGCGTTCGAGCGGCCCTCGAGATGCTGGATGTGTCGAGATTGGCGGAAACGCCGGTGGATACGCTCTCCGGTGGAGAGGCACAGCGAGTCGCGCTGGCCAGGGCGCTGGTGCTGGAGCCGGAGATACTGTTCCTGGATGAGCCCACTGCCGACCTGGACGTCACGGTCCGGCGCCGCATGCTCGCCGACCTGGAGCGGATCCTCGGCCAGGCCGCCTCGGCGATCGTGTTGATTACCCACGACCCCGGCGAAGCCTTCGCGCTGGCGGATCGCCTGGCCGTGCTGGAGGAAGGTCGCGTCGTTCAAACCGGCAGGCCCGCCGACATCTTCGAGGCGCCGGCCACCGAGTTCGTCGCGTCCTTTACGGGCGCCGAGTTCATGTTGGACGGCAGCATTGAGGAGGTCGAGTACGATACCGTGATCGTTCGTCTTGACTCGGGCCAGTCTCTCGAGGTAGTCGGGGAGTGTGACGCCGGCACGCGCGTGCGTGTGGCGTACCGGCCGGAAGACGTGGTGATCGGGCCTCCAGACTCGTCCGCGACCAGTGCCCGCAATCGCATCGCGGCCACGGTCGCGCGTGTTCACCCGCAGGGCGGCCTCGTTCGGCTTCGCTTGGAGTCAGACGGATTGAGCTTGGAGGTCGTGATCACCCGGCATTCGCTGGAAAAGCTGGACCTACGGGTCGGAACGGCTGTCGTCGCCCAGATCAAGGCGACGGCCTTCCACATTTTCCCCCTCTAGAGATACAGGTGGGTCCACGGTTCGGATACCTTGCGTTGACGTCCTGTTGACGGTTCGCCGCTAACCTCGCCTCACGCTCGCGCTGGATCCGGAGTGCCAGAGCAGCGAAGCGGAATTCGGGCTTGGCAAGGGGGATGAGGTCGGGGAAAGTGGCGTCCAAACAAGGGAAAGACGACTGCACCTCGAGCGCTCGACGGATAGACGCGGGTGTCGAACCGACGGTCGAGTTCGCCTTCGGCGCCGTCTTCTCGTCACTCCTGACGATTCCCCTCCAAGCCAAGCCCGGCGAGGCTCTACAGGTCAATGATCTACTGCCAATCACGAGCGGCCGCTTTTGGGTCGCCGATGCGGGGGCGTGGCTACTCAAGGTCTACTCCAACGATGGGCATCGCATTGGATCGCTGGACCGCGAGGCCACGGGATTGAGGCGGCCGGTCAGTCTGGCGTCGCTGCACGAGCGCTGGATCGCGGTGCTCGATGGGTACATACCCGCGGTCGCGCTCCTCGACGAAGGGGGTAGCCTCATCCGCCGCTTCCCACTCCCGGAGCTCGACCGCCCCGTTCAGATCATCAACCTCCGAAATCGGCGCTTGGCCGTGGTGGGAACCGGCTGGGGAGCAGGCGCGGGCCATCTAGTCCACCTGTACACGCTGGAAGGTGACTATGTCGAGTCATTGTTCGGCGAACCCAGGGACAGACATCCACCAGGCCGAGCCTACGCTGCGGCCGCCGGCGATGCGTTCTATATAGGGCACAGCCATACGGATTCCTTCGCGGTCTATGATGTGGAGGCGCGCGCGGTTGTCTCATTCTCGAACCTCAACGCGCCGCTGGAAACACGCGAGGAGGGCGATCGCTACTCGTCGCACGAACTGCGTGGGCTGTTCGCCACCGCATGTGGACCGTTGATCGCCCAGTACGTCGAGAACGGCAACGCCTCGGAGCACCTCTACGATCTGTACGGCCTCGACGGTACGCCTATCGCGCTCGGCCTCCGCTCGCCGGAACGAGTCGTCGGTGTCGAGGGTCCCTTCTTTTACTCTGTGCAGACGATGAGCCAGGATGGTGCACGACTGCGCGTCTGGAAACTGGCATTCGGCCAGGACGGACCGGCAGCTGAGGGTCAGCCGCGGGAAGAAGCCGGGTAGGATTTCCTCAACCGAGCTCCTCGATGAACGCGTTCCAGCGATTCGCCAGATCAGCCTCCTCTTCGCGGAGGCCCCAGCCGGGCGGGTCGGCGTCGCGCCGGTGCTCCAGGTGCCATTCGATGGTTGGCGCCAGCCACATTTCCATGGGTGTGGGCCTGAACTCGAGCTCGTGCTGGGCCTTCGCGATCGAGTGGACGTGATTGGCCCACGTGCTGTACGGCGAAAGCTCCTCCGGTTCCAAGCCCGCGGCTCGAAGCGCCGAACTCGAGATGTCGAGGATCTCGACCTCGACGCCCAGGATCGAAGCGGATTCTTCTACGAACTGCCTCAGGCTAGCGATCTCGTAGCCCCCGAGGTTGTAGGCTCGACCGGCGACCTCGGCTCCGCGCCCGATGATGGCCAAGAGCGCAGCGACCACGTCGCCCGAGTAGACCGACCGGTGCACCTCTATGCCGCCGTCGGGCAGGATGAGCCGGCGGTCCTCGTTCACGCGGCGCCAGTATGACCAGGCCCGCAGGCTGTAGTCACGCGGGCCGATTACGGCGGGCAGGCGAACGCTCACAAAGGGGAACCCGCTGGCGGCGTGCGCCTTCTGAAGCACCTGCTCGCCCTCGCGACGCTGAATCCCGTAGTCGTATGGGTAGAGGTCGCGACGCTCCTCTAACGGCCGGCCGCGGTCGAAGTCCTCCTCGCGATAGGGGCTCGCTATCCCCTCGCACACGCTGTACACAGCCAGTGTGCTCGTATGTATGAATAGGCCACACCTGCCGTTGAAGATGCGGACGGCGGAACGAGCATCGCCCGCGGTGTAGCTCATGTTGTCCCAGACCACGTCCCAGCTTCGGCCGGCGGCGGCGGCCTCGAGGTCCGCATCGTTCTTTCGGTCGCCTTTGATGTGCTGGACGTCGTCGGGCAGGTCGGACGGGTGAATTCCGCGAGTGAAAACTGCGACGTCATGACCCGCCTCACGCAGTGCCATCGCCGTGTAGTGGCCTACGAAGCGGGTCCCCCCGATGATCAGGATGTTCATGGAGCGGGGCGATGGACTATGGTATCGGTTCCGAACCCTCGAACATCTCCATCAGGCCGGCGGCGTCCATGTTATGGAGCGCGTGTTCTGCTTCGGCCGGATCGCCGCTTGGGTGCCTGACGAAGCGCGGCTGGCGCTCGGGACTCGAGATACAAACGAACATCAAGCGGGCGACCAGCGAACTACCAGGCTGGCCGCCGGATATGTACGCTTCCCACTCGTCGAACTGATCGTCCATGAAAGTCCGCCGCATGAGCGCCGACTCCTCTTTACGCCCTCTTAAGGGGTGTGGACCGCTGGAGCAGGGCTCGCAGCGTGTCGTCAGAAATCTCTTTCGCCGCGTCCTTCGGCACCTTTGGCGAGCCGGGCGGCAGCAGATTGTACCGCTCTGCCTGCACGCGTACCGGGTCGCGAAAAATGACGATCAGGTTGGGGGCCTGCTCGCCCTCGCCCGAGTGCATGCAGATCTCGGCTTCCCACTTGCGCCCGTTGGGCGCCTCGAATCTACGTTTCGCCGTTGGGACTATCTTGACCAACTGTGCCTCCAATTCCCTCGCCGACGTTGCTGGGGCGGCGCATGATTAATTGAAAGCGGGCTCGCTGGCAAGAGCAGTTCCTTCGCAATCCGACTATTACTATTCAGAACTCGATCTCCAGCGACAGCGTGTAGCGGCGGATCGGCTCCAAGTTTCGCTCGATCGTTGTGTAGCCGTAGTTGCCGGCGTTGTTCACCGCGAAGCGAAGCGTCTGACGCCCAAATTGGTATGCCAATCGAATATCCCAGACTCGCATCGGGAGCACCGGGTCAGTGCGTGGGTTTGTGAAGACTTTCACACGGTCGAACGCCGACGCGTACCTGTAGTCCGCACCGAACTCCAGCGCGCCGATGTCCAGGTTGCCCGAGAGCGTCAGCAGGTCGTTCGGCCGGTACGCCAACGGCTCCTTCGTCGACCTGTCTTCATGGTCGAGGTACGTATACGAGACGAGACCTTGAAGCCTGTCGCCCAGGAACGATACGCGGCCGATAGCCTCGACGCCCGCGACTCCGGCCTCTGGCAGGTTGTCGAATTGGATTAGGATGCCCTCCGGGCTCAGAAGTGTGTCGGCCTCGATGAAGTCCTCGAACTCATAGACGAAACCGGCTACGTCCACGGCCAACCAGGATGCGATAAGCCGCTGGATTCCCAATTCGCCGGCCAGGGAACGCTCCGGCTTCAGGTCCGGGTTGGGCACGACCAGGAATCCGCCGACCTCCGTGGCCGTGAACAACTCGTCGGCGGAAGGAGCCCGAAAACCCTTGCCCACCGATGCTCGCACTCGGGTCAGCCGGTCCGGTGACAGCACCACTCCGGCGCGCGGGCTGACCTGGGATGTCCATGGGTCGGTGAGGGAGCCGCCATCGAGCAACCCGACGTCGAACCGGGCGCCGGCGGTCAGGGCGAGCCACGACGTGAGCCCGAACTCCCCCTGCGCGTACATGGCCAGGTCCGTGATGTCGTGAGTGGCTTGGGGCTCGACCCCCGTCCCGTCGCCGAAGAAGTTCTCCGCCTCGACCTCGGTAAACGTGCCTTCGGCACCGAACGTCAGGAACAGCCAGCTCGTGGTCTTCCAGTCGGAACGCAGCTCGGCCCCGATCCGGTTGGCCACCGCACCGATCTGGCTGTCGCCGAAGTCGGTATCCCAGTCGTTCCGCTGGTAGTAGAAACGCCCGAAGGTGCTGACGTCGTCGTTCCATTGACGCCGGTGAGTGAAATGCAGCCGGGCTTTGTCGGAGCGGGTTCGATCGTCGAGGGCGTCATCGGGCACCCGAGCCGGCTGGAACTCCAGCCGGTTCGGGTCCGTACACTGTCCCGCCATGCACCAGAGAAGACTGGCCCCGTAGCGCTCGCGGGCCCAACTGCCAAAAAGCCCCCACTCGTTTCTGTCGCCGCGGGTTCCGATCTGGAACGCCACGTTCGTGCGCTTCAGGTCACCGTTCATTCGGTAACCGTCGTCTTCAGTGCGGCCGCCCCTTAGCCAGATTCCCAACCCGCCCAAACGTCGGCCATGGCTCAGCTCGACGGAGCCATAGCCGAGCGTCCGGTCGGCCCAGATCCACTCGGAGAAGGGTGGGTCGTCGTAGAAGCCGGCACGCAGGCGGATTCGCGTGATCGGGTTCTCCGGGGGAGGGGCCGTCACGACGTTGACCACCCCGCCAAGGGCCGAGGTGCCATAGAGGGCCGAGCCGGCACCCTTCATCACCTCGATCCTGTCCACCTCCGTCAGTGGGATGACATCCCAGTTTATGGCACCGCTGTCGCCGGCGTTCGCCGGGACCCCGTCCAGCAGTACCAACACGCGGCTGCCGGCGCCGCGCGAGTAGCCTGACGATCCGCGGATGTTGAGCTGGTCGCCCACGAACTGCACCGAGGGCGTGTACGCGACGGCGTCTGCTGCGGTATCCGGGATGCGCTCCCTTATCTCCTCCTCTTCGAGCACGGCCACCGAGACCGGTGCTTCGAGGCTGCTCAACTCCCGTTTCGTCACCGATGTGACTACTTCGCCGATGGCCACGGCGCGGGGCTCCAGCGCGACATCGATCTCGGTTCGGCCTCCTGCCGTCACCCGGATCTCCAGCTGTCGCGGCGCGTAGCCGATGCGCTCGGCCGACAGGCGCCGGAGGCCGGCCGGAACCCCGCGCAGCTCGAAGTGACCGGTTTCGTCTGCGAACGTGAAGAGGACCGTGCCCAGGACCCTCACTGAAGCCGTCGGAACCGGCTCGCCGGTGCCGGCGTCGATCACGCGGCCAGAAACGGCTCCGACCTCCTGGGCGATGGCAGCCGTGACCGTTAGGACACTCAAGAGGACGGCGAGGGCAAGGCGAATCATCGCTGCAGCTCCGCCAGGGCCTCTTCGAGGGTCAGTGGATTGTTGAAGTCAACCACCACGTCGATTCCTTCAGTCATCGTATCCTGTCGCACGAGAAACGAGTCCGGATTCCCGAACGGGTCCTGCGTTCCAGTGTACCACCCGACTATTCGCAGGCCGGAGGGTATGGCGACGTTCGCCTCCTTCCACACGACCGGCAGCCAGCGGTACACTCCGGTTTCAAGGCTGAGAAGGTACTGGGTCGATGTCGAGTCCAGCGGCAGCGGGTCGGAGATCGCCGAGAAGTCCAGAAACTCGAAGATTGTCTGCGGCAGCTCCTGGAAGGCGCCCACACGGACCCATTCCGTGGAAGCCGGCAGTTCGCCCCGGTACTCGACGGTCCCGCCTACGCCTTGGAAGGGCAAAGGCTCGAGCCCCTCGGCGCACGCGAGAGTCAGAGCTCCTAGGAGCGGCAGGGTTGACAATGTAATTGTGGTCACAGTTCTCGCTTGACAGTGAATGAAATTAAAGCTACTATGTACCTCCCCGTTCGATCAATTCCCTAGAAGTCTGTCCGGCTACTCAGGACAATAGCATGAGTTTGACGTTCCGGATAACGCCGTCGCGTTGCGTAGACTGTCTGGCGTGCGTGAGGGCCTGTCCGGTCGAAGCAGTAAAAGCGCCTGAGGGCACGCTACACATCGTCACTGATAGCTGCATAGAATGCGGCCTCTGCGTTCCGGCGTGCCAGCACGACGCGATAGAAGTGGCCGGCGATCTGAATGCGGTGCGCAGGTTCTTGGATCGCGGCAGCGCGGTTTTGATCCTGGCCACAGAATCGGTTGTCCACTTTCACCCGGCCAAGTCGGAGCAGTTGCTGAACTCCTGCTTCAAGGCCGGATTTGGGGCAGTCTACCCGGGTGCACTGGGTGACGAGCTTGTTGCCCATGAGTACCTGAGGCTGTGGCAGCAGAGCGAGACTAGGACGATCCTCCGCTCGACTTCGCCGACAGTGGTGGAGTATGTGACGCGGAAGTACCCGGAGCTGCTGCCCTACCTGGCGCCGGTCGTCACCCCTGCGGTGGCGCAAGCCAGGTACTTGAGAGCGCTGCACGGCGATGGTGTGACCATCGTCTATTCGGGGGTCGCCTCGTTCGGGGTCGCCAAGGAAGGGACGGGCCCGATCGACGTGGCTATCACCTTCGCCGAGCTGGACAGGCTGTTAGAGGAGAAGGGCATCAGCCCCCTCGAGCAGCCAGAGCAGTTGGAGGTGGAAACGCTGGGGCGCCAGCGCCACCTCTCGACGGCGGGCGGTATGCCGCTGCCGGTGCTCGAGCAGGAGCGCGTGACCTCACGCCGCTTTAGGAAGGTCCGGGGCCTCGACGAGGTAGCCGCGATCGCCGAGGCGATGGAACGCGGTGGCGGGGACGCGCAACTCGGGTTTATCGACCTGCTCCTGTACGAGCGGGATCTCGACCACCCGGTCATGGGTCCGAAGTCGCAGCTCTATCTCCGGCGAGAGATCGCCGCGGAATCCGAGCTGCCGCGAGCGGACGAACCGGTGTTCGATGAAGGACTGCGGGTGGATCTCTCCACCGCCCGACAGCCGATGGGCAGTGGCGGGGCGGTCACGGAGGCCGATACCGAGGCGTTGATCGAGCAGGAGATCGGCCGGGCCGCCGATGGTACGGATTGGGACTGCGGCGCTTGTGGCTTTGACGGGTGCGAGGCCTTTGCCGCAGCCGTGTTGCGCAATCGGGCGCGTCTGGCGATTTGCCCGTTCTACCAGGCGCGCCGCTACGAGCGCGCGGTGCGCGATGCTGCTTTCGAT
>JBDHHL010000045.1:0-15427 GCA_039589375.1 Gemmatimonadota bacterium
CTTGGGGTACTGGAACGAGATGATGGTCGGATAGAGCGAGTCGGTGTTGTTGATCATCTTGAATTCGTGGACGCCCTCGGTGTCGAACTGCCAGTAGGCGATCGACTCGCCGTCCGGGCTCCAGCGGAAGCCGTCGCGCAGGAAGAACTCCTCCTCGTTCACCCAGTCAGAAGTACCGTTGATGATGATGTCGTCGCCGTCGTGGGTCAGCTGGGTGATGCTGCCGTCGGCCAGGCTTTCAACGTAAACGTTGTTCTTGTATACGTAGCCGACGCGGGTGCCGTCCGGCGAAAATTTCGCGAACATCAGCCAGGTGGGCTCGAAGTCGCCGCCCAGCTGGCGCAGCCCCCAGTTCTCGAGGTCGAGCACCCAGTAGTCACCGCGGGTGTTCTGCCGCCAGACGCGCCGGGTATTCGTGAAGACGAGCAGTTTCGTTCCTTCCTCCGACCACTGGTAGCCGTTGATGTACAGCGGCTCCGTCGCGCCCTCGGGTATCAGCCGCTCGGCGGAAACCAGAACATCGCGCTCGCCCGTTTCCGGATCGTAGCGCACGATCTCTCGTCCGCCCTGCACGCTGATCGAGGGTTCCAGTGTCGTGTAACCCGAGCCGTCGGCCAGCCAGCGCGCTGGCCCGAAGAAGTCTGGGCGGAACTCGCCGGATGCGAAGATCCGCTCCAGGGTAAGGAGCGATCGGTCGCCGGTCTGCGCCATGAGAGGCGCTGGCTGGACGGCAAGCAGCAGAGCTATGAACGGCAGTATCAGGCGTTTCACACGATTCTCCTTGAGTTGGACAACGGACATCTGTGACCGATTCTCGAAGTCCGATAATCTACTAAATTCGGACCGCAGTCCCAAACGTCTTACGCCCAACGGGCTGAGGACGTTCCATTCGCGACGGCACCAAGGGAGCGGCATGAACGAAAGGCCAGACTCGAGTTTCAAGAAGGTGTTCGACGCAATTCTCGACCGCGGCGAGTCAATCCTGAAGTGCGCGCCGGAGCCGGCCGAGGCAGGTGAGCTGATCGGCGCATCCCGGGACGGACGAGAGGTCCGGGCCTTCCGCTACGGGGCAGGACCCCGGAGAATCAGCCTGCTGGCCGGTTGCCACGCCGACGAGCCGGTAGGTCCGCGCCTGTTACGGCGAGTGAGCGGCTACCTGGCCAAACTGCCCCCCGACGATGCGCTATTGACGGACTACCAGTGGTGGATCGTCCCTCACATCAATCCCGATGGCGCTGCGCGCAACAGCCGGTGGCAAACCGAAAGCGCCCCCGCCTATGACCTCGCCGACTACTTGCTGCGTTCGGTGCGCGAGCTGCCGGGTGACGACATCGAGTTCGGCTTTCCGCGTGATGCCGAGGACGCCGATGCTCGTCCCGAGAACCGCGCCGTCTATGACTGGTGGCGCACATCGGATGAGCCGTTCGATCTGCACGTGTCCTTGCACGGAATGGCCTTCGCCGCCGGTCCCTGGTTCCTGATCGAGTCGGCCTGGCAGGATCGCGTTGGTCGACTCAAGGAGCGCTGCGCGACACGCGTCGCGGAACTGGGCTACGAGCTACACGATGTAGAGCGTCAGGGCGAAAAGGGTTTCTTCCGGTTGGAGCGCGGCTTCTGCACCCGGCCCGACTCCCGCTACATGCGCGAGCACTTTCTCGCACTGGGCGATGAGGAGACGGCCGGCAAGTTCCGGCCCAGCTCGATGGAGACGATCCGCGCGCTCGGCGGAGATCCGCTGACGCTGGTCTCCGAGATGCCGCTCTTCATCACGCCGGGCGTCGGCGGAACGCTCGGCCCGCCCGACCCTGCGGCGGAGGAGTGGAAAGAACGGATCGCCGGCTGGAAAGCGGGGCTGCTCGCAGGAGAAGCGGCGAGTGGCGTGTCCCAAGATGCCGCCAAGGAGGGCCTCGTTCCTATGCGAGTTGCCGATCAGATGAAGCTTCAGTGGATGCTGATTGCCAGTGGCTTGGAAGCGGGCTTTTGAATAACGAATATCGAACAAGGAATATCCAATGTAGAAGAATGTTCTTCGTTATTCGATAATCGATGTTCGATATTCGTTATTCAAGGCCCCGCCAAAGCGGATGCGCTTCTGTGTTGAAGATGATCTCATCGAAGCCCACCGTTTCTGGCGGCGCGAAGAGCAGATAGGCGTACTTCAGCGTCTCCGCCAGGAAGAAGGACTCCATCCGGTCGGACTTCTCCTTCGTGACCACGTCGCTCAACATCGCGAACCCGATCTCGGTTCGCGTGTGCTCGACGATGCTCTCGAACATGATGCGGCCCATCTCGCGATACTTCTCGTCGCCCGTCAGCCGGTACAGATAGTAGGCCGATTCCAGCGCTTCCGGTCGCAGGTGGTACGCCTTGTTGACCGGATCCATCGACACGTAGTCGAGTTGTTCCGGCTCTATATCAAACGTAGTCCACATCAGAAAGCAGGACTCCATCAGCTTGCCCGCTCTCTCCAGGTCGCCGCTCAACGCCAGGACCGCCGGCATGAACGCATCGAGGGCACCGAACCGCGTCGCGGTCCGCTCTCCTGTATCCATATCGACGCGGCCGTACCAGAAACCGGTCGGTCGGTGATCCGCCAGGTAGCGGTTCACGGCTTCAATGCTCGCCTCCCACATCCTCTTGAAGTCCTCGTCGCCGAACAGAAGCCATGCTTTGAGCAGGTACTCGTAGTAGGAGTCGATCCTCCCGCTGATGTGACTCTCCCGGTCTTGCCACTCCCCGGTCTCGACGTCGATGGTCGTGCCAACGAGGCCGATCTCCGAGCGGCGCTGGAACAGGGCGACGATGCCGCCCTTCGCGGCGTCGTAGTAGGTCGGATTCCCGGTCAGCCTGCTGAGCGTCCCGAATTCCAGCATCAGCGTACCGATCTCCGCCGGGTTGTTCACCGTTCCCGTGGTCTCTCCGCTGCCCAGATTCACGCCCCAGTAGGGCATGCCGGTGGGAGAGCCGAAGGCGGGGAGCAGGCGGTCGCCGAGATCGGTCGCGAGCTCCAGAAACCGTTCGTCTCCGTCCATTTGGTAGGCAGAGATCAGACCGCCCAGCATGCGGATCGTGACCTCGAAGACCTGTACCGTGAAGTCGTGATCGAAGGAGAGGTTCTCGAGCACGAGCCGCTTGGCCTCGTCCGCCTCGCGGTCGAGCCCCATCAACAACATGGTGTCGAACGCATCAACCGGCGTCATGTAGAGACTGACGTCGTACCAGTCGCGGTAGCCTCTGCTGAGGGGCATGAGCGCGTCGTGGCCCCACGCGTACTCGACATAGCCGTTCCAGGCATGCAAGAACTCGGAGCGGACCCGATGTGCAGTCTCAAGATCCGACGCCGGCTTGTCTGTGCAAGCTAAGCCTGCAACCAGAAAGATCGGCAGTCGGAGGGCTACGCGAATCCTAGACATCATGCTTCTGGTCATCCTTTTCAATATCGAACAAGGAACACCCAACGCCCAAATGATGCTCTTCATTATTGGAAATTCGGTTGTTCGATATTCGATATTCAAATACCCGCACCCGCTATGCCCATATGTCGCCCACGGTATAGCCCTCGGGAAACGGGTCTTCCGCATCCACGACGTACTGGCTGATGCCGCTGATCCAGGCACGCCCGCTCAGCGTGGTCACCACGGCGGGTCGATCGGCTACCCGGGTCTCGCGCACGATGCGGCCCGTGAAGATCGTGCCGAGCACGCCTTCGTGGCCGAAGTCCTGGCCGACCCCCAACTGGCCCCGGGCATACAGCGCCGCCATCTTCGCGCAGGTCCCGGTGCCGCACGGCGAACGGTCGAGCGCTCCGGTCCAAGTTTCAGGGCGTTGCCAGTCGACGGCGCCCGTAGAGACCGTGACGGCGTTCTTGCGGGCCGCCTGCGGGTGGCTGGGCGGGCCGGAGATCTGCGAGATCGAGACGCCTGAGATCTCGGGATTCCCGGGGTGGACGGCGCGCAGCTGCTCGCGCGCCGCCGCCGTCAACATGGCCCCGATGCGAGCGATGCGGCCCCCCTCTTCCGGCACGAGTTGCAGCCCGAACCGCTCGGCCTCGGCGATGACGTAGAACATTCCGCCGTAGGCCACATCCACCGTGACCTTCCCCAGCTCCGGAACATCGATCTCGGCGTCGAGATGGACCGCGAAGGCGGGCACGTTCTCGAACGTCACCTTCGTGACCTTGCCGTTCGATACCTCCGCGCGGACGGGGATGAGGCCTGCCGGTGCCTCGAGGACGAGCCCCGTAACCGGCTCTTGCACCGGCACCATCCCCGTCTCTATCAGAACGGTCGCGACGCAGATCGTGTTGCTGCCAGACATCGGCGGATACTCTGTCTGCTCCATGATCACGAACCCGGCATCGGCATCTGCAACCGTCGGCGGCAGGATCACGTTACAGCAGAGCGCCGGGTAGCCCCGGGGCTCCCGCAGCATCCGCTTGCGAAGGCCATCGCCATGCTCCTCGAGGTAGGCCTTCTTCTCGAACATGGTGTCGCCAGGAACATCCACGACTCCGCCGACGATTACTCGCCCGGGTTCGCCGCAAGCGTGAGCATCAACTGCCGTGATCATGTTGGTCAGACGCATTCCACCTCTCCTCGAGCGTATCGACCCTCGCCCTCGCCGGCCGGCCCCGCCTCCGGCGATCGCGGAGGCAACCCCGGCTGCCAAGGCTTGAAGATGGCCACCTGCGGTAGCCGTGGGAAAGAGGCCGGTGTAAACGTTTTCGCCGTTCGATGCGTCTAAGTAGGTGAAGCAAGCGAAAGATAGGCGAAACCACGGATGCTGCGGCATCGTAGGGACATTAGAGGTAAACACTTAAGGGACAGCGGGTTAAGGTTGTGTTCGAGCTGAGTTGGCTTTTCTGGCTTCTGGTCGTATTCCTCTTCGCGGAGAGCTGGGCACGCGTCTGGGCCGAGTACCACCGCCGCCCGGAGCAGCCGGTCTCTCCGCACGGAGCTGGGTCGCCAGACTCTTAGACATAGATCACGGAAGAAGCCTTAAGAACTTACACGTTCCGAATCGAACCAGACCAAGGGTCGCCGATTGGCGGCCCTCTTCTTTGTCTGCGCGGTTCATCTGCTTGACCGTCACTTGATTCGCCTTCCGTACCGTAAGCGCGGTGTCACGAATCGACCAGGCCCCGTGCCCGACACGGCCAGCTTGTGTTGCCGCGTACCGGCGGGGCAAAACCGCCAACAAGGAGGGCGTAATGAACAAACTGAATCTCAGTGGCGTGCGGAGGGCGGCCGCTTTCGCCGCCGCGGCTATCCTGCTGGCCAGCTGCAGCGAGGACAGCGTCCTCGGTCCGGACAGCACCGACGTGTCCGATGCTCCGTTGCGAAGGGACCCGTCGGTCGCCGCGCAGGTAACCGTCATGACCCGCAACCTGTACGTGGGCGCTCCGGTCGAGATGATCTACGCGCCCGGAGCCGACATCCCGAAGGCGGCGGCGGCACTGTGGAAGTACGTGGGTGACACGAACTTCCCAGAACGGGCCCAGGCCATCGCCGAAGAGGTCGAGCGCGTGCAGCCGCACGTCATCGGTCTCCAGGAGATGTCGGTCTTCCAAATCATCACACCCTACCCGATGGACGCGGTCCCGGGCCTCACACCGACCATCGAGGAGCTGAACTTCCTGGTGGAGTTGCAGACGGCGCTGGTCCAGCGCGGTCTCTACTACGAACCGGTCTCCGCAGCGGAGAATTTCCTTGGATTCGTACCGATGGAGAACGGCCAATCGCCCACCGGCTACAGCCTGATCGCGCTGGCCGACCTCGACGTCATCCTGGTGAAGGACGGTGTGAATTACTCGAATCCGTACTTCAAGCGTTTCGACACCAACGAGATCGTGCAGCTCGCAGGTCAGGAGCTGGAGATCTACCGCGGTTGGGCCTCGATCGACCTGTCGATCGAAGGGCTCGACTTCCGGTTCGTGACCACTCACCTGGAACCCGAGTCCACTCCGGAGATCCAGGTGGCGCAGGGTGACGAGCTGCTCGTCGGCCTTGACGAGGTGGCCGGGATATACGGCGACCTGCCGGTGATCGTGACCGGCGACATCAACTCGGCGGCCGATGGCAGCGATACCCCGACCTACGGCAACCTGGCCGATGCCGGCTTCAAGGATGCCTGGGGCAAACGGGGCGGCGGTCTGACGTGCTGCCAGGCAGAGGACCTGCTGAGCCCGTGGGAGCTGACCCGGCGAGTCGACGTGATCCTGCTACGCGGCGACTTCGGGCTCTACGAGCCCGGCGTCCTCGGCGCGGTCCACGCCACCATCTTTGGTAACAAGGAAGCGGACCGAACGCCGTCCGGTCTGTGGCCGTCCGACCACGCGGGCGTGGCAGCCAACATCTTCCTACCGATGCGGGCCACCGTGAACTGACCCTGCCAACCTAGCGCCCACCAACCGACGGGGATCGAGACCGGATCAGGGTCTCGGTCCCCGCACTCCGTTCGGTCGCGACAGAGGCGATCGGGCCCGCCGGGCGGCGGCAGCGACCGGTCACCGCGGCGCAGCATTCGTGGCGGCGCCGCAACGACCGTGCTGCGGACCCGGTGCGACGAGCCACGTGGGCGGCCAAAGAAAGCGCCATGCATGTCTGCTGTTACGCCGGCGGCGCCCGTGGCACAGGAATTGTATCGACCGGGGGTACAGCTTCTTCTTTCCTCCCCTTGCGGCGGGGTCACACTTGGCTGGTTTCGGGTCGCTGCCCGTGCGGTCAGGAATTGACGGGTGTTCCCCGTCGCATTTTTTGTCGTCAGTAATCAGACGCAGCGCCAGCCGCGGTCCCCCGGCCGCCCCCTCTTCAGCTGTCGGATTTGCCGCTCGATTCCGCTGCCACCACTCTATTACGCAGGACGCCCACGCCCTCGATCTCCACCTCGACCACATCGCCCGGCTTCATGGCCGATGTACTGCCGGGGGTGCCGGTAAAGATGACGTCTCCGGGAAGCAGCGTGACGTAGTGGCTGATGTAGCTGACGATCGCTTCGACCCCGAAGATCAGATCCTGCGAGCGCTCCGACTGGCGCACTTCACCGTTCAGCCGCGTCTGCACCAAGAGATCGTTGTAGTCAAGGCCGCTGACGATGGCTGGGCCGAGCGGAGCGAAGGTGTCGGACGACTTGGCCCTCACCCACTGAAGATCTCCGCGCTGCCAAGCCCGTTCGCTCACGTCGTTGCCGGCGGTGACCCCGAAGATGTAGCCGGGTGCCTCGGCGGCAGAGATGTTCTTCGCTCGCTTCCCGATGACTATCACCAACTCGCCCTCGTAGTGGACGTCGCTGGCATCCGGCGGGATGACGATCTCGTCCTCCGGGCCGACGACGGCCGTCGGATACTTGGCGAAGAGGCCCGGGTACTCCGGCTCCGGTCTGTCCCTCAGGTGGCTCCGGTAGTTCAGGCCGACGGCGACGAGCTTCGACGGCTCGCACGGCGCCAGCAGTTGGACTTCAGAGATCGAGATCGTCCGTCCCGTCTCCCGAGGCGACGCGAAGAGGTCGCCGTCGAGCTCGCGGATCGTCTCTCCTTCCAGCACGCCGTACGAAACCCCACCCTCGTAGGCGTATCTCACGTACCTGGTGATCGCTTCTTGTGACACTGCCCGCCCCCCTGTATGCAGTAGAAACAAACCGGCCAACGCCAACCACACCATTGTCATTCCGCACCTCCGGTTCGCCGGGTGGTAGCACGACGCACAGGCGCAACGGGTTTTCGGCCTCCGTTGCAGCCCGACAGCGACACGACCGGGCGACTATACTTGCATCTGATTGCACGGCAATGGGTTACGTGCTGAGACCCATTGGCACAGGCCTTGATGATGAAATAGCTGCCTTCCCCGGCAATGGTGGGGTGCTCAGAGTCAAACCCCCCGTCGGCGCATGAGCGCTCTGGACCGGCTATGGCGCACCCCGCCGCCAATTTGGAGTTCACCAGGGGTCGGGAGAACGTAGCTCCCGGCCCCGCAGTACATCTACCGGGACGAGCTGACGGTAATCGTCTCGAGCCCGTGCGCGTTCGGTCCCGTCTCCGCTCTCCTCAGCATGAACGCGAAGAAGAAGCCCAGGAATCCTAGGATCGAGAAGATCCACATCCCCGGGATATGTCCCGCCGGGTTAGCGGCGCTAGCGCCGGCGAGGTCGTTCACCGACCCGATCATCCAATTGAAGAGGGCGAGACCGATGTTCTGGATCATCGTCATGAGGCCATAGGCGGTGCCCAGCCTCGACTCATCGACGATATAGGCGACCGAAGGCCACATCACGGCCGGGATCAACGAGAAAGAGATCCCGAGCATCGCCATCGGAACCCAGAGCGGTAACGAGCTATAGACCAGCATCAGGTAGACGGGAACCATCAACAGCGAACCGTACATCATGAACAAGGATCGCTTGCCGACCCGGTCAACCAGCAAACCGAAAATCGGCGTGAAGATCATCGCCGCCAGTACGAGCATGCTGTTGAGTTGTCCACCCACCTCACGCGTGACATCGTGGTACTCGATGAAGAACTTGATCGCGAACGTCCGAAACGGGAAAACAGCCGAATAGAAGGTCACGCAAAGGGCCACGACGTACAGATAGGAACGGCCGAACTTGAACAGCTCGTGCAACGCCGGCTTGTCGGTCTGGGCGGCCTGGCCAACCTGATACTGGCCCGCGGCCTGGGACTCCAGGATCCAGTAGACAGCCGCGCCGATGAAGCTCACGCAGCCGAATACCAGGGCGATCAGCAACGGAGCTCGCCACCCCTCGTAGGCCCAGTCGAACCAGGTCGGGGACCAGTCCGCCGCGAAAGACCCGAGACGGGCAAGGGTCAGGTTCAACCCGAAAGCGAAACTCAGCTCCTTCCCGCGAAACCAGCGCGCCAGTGCTGTCGTGACCGCCACGATCAACGACTCAGAGCCGAGACCGAAAATGAGCCGTCCGCTCGCCATGACGTAGAAGTCGGGCGACGCGACGGTGACGGCGGCGCCGATCAAGCAGATCAGCGCGAAAAGCACGGTGGATTTCCGCGTTCCGATCCGGTCGATGATGATCCCGCCGATCATCACCATGATGATGTTGGGAACGCTGTAGATCGCGTTCAGCGTGCCGATGTTCGCATCGCTGAACCCGAGCTGATCCTTCAGAACATCGGCAAGCGGCGCGATCGAATCGTAGACGTAGTAGTTGCCGAACATCGCCACGCTGACGAAGAACAGCACCGCCCAACGGAGAAAGACCGGAGGTGCAGGTTTGAGAGCACCTGTCGTGACGCGAGAATCGGTCATGCGGAAGACCTCCGTCGGGCCATGTTCGACTAGCTGCGTCAGGCCGCGGTTCTTGTGACTTTGCCGAAAGTCCGTGGGACGGCCAACAAGATGGGCTGCCCGCCAGCCGGGGGCAATTGCCCGCCAGCCTACGCCAACGACTCGCGGAGTAGCCGGTTGGCTACTGTCGAGACAGAGCGGCCGTTACGAGAGGGCCGCTGGCTCAAGGCGAAGGCGCGATTCGATCGAACGTCAGGTTCAGTATCGGATACTCCGACCAATCCGCGTGGTCGAAGTGCCACCACTCGAACCCGTAGATCTCGAACCCCTGCTCTTCCATCGCGTCCCGCAGCAGCCGGCGGTGCCAACGCTGCAACGCCGTGCCTCCCGGATAGTCCGGGTACGATCTGGGTGACATCTCGTCGTAGACCGCCACCATCTCCACCGGCAACCCGGTGGCAAGGTCGTACAACGTCAGGTCCACGGCGCAGCCGCGATTGTGGCGCGATCCCCTTGCCGGATCGGCGACGAAGATCTTCTTGTCGGCCGGTGTAGCGTCCCAGAACATCTTGGTCACATACCAGGGACGGTAGGCGTCGTGGATCAGCACGCCGTAGCCACGTTCCTTCAGCCACTGGTGGGCGCGCACCAACGCCTCGGCGGCGGGTCGCTGCATGAAGGCCCGTGGCTCGCTGTAGAACACGCTGCTCATGAAGTTGTTTGTGCTTGCGTAGCGGATATCGAGCCTGATGGTCGAGTCGAGCGCAACGAGCTCCACGAGGTCTGGCCCCCGAAATTCGCCGGATTCGACGGGCGGATCCGACGCCAGGGCGTCCGCGCGCAGCTCTTCCACCGGCCGCACCGGATCGATCCGGAACGTCTCGCCTCCCTCAGGTCCGACGGCCCGGCGCAGAAACGGGATGCCCGCCGCTTCCACCTGCGTCGCGCGACCGTCCGCATCGCGGGTGAAAACGAGTCGTTCGCCGTGGTAGAGGCCCCAATCCGGGAACCGAAAGACGTCCTGCGATGCCTCCTCCAGCGGGTAGAGGAAGAACCACTCGATAAGCGCATGGAGCCGGCCGTCGCGCTCCAAGATGTAGAGCGTGTTGTGATCCCAGCCGTACTCCCCGACCAGGCCGGCCCACCGGGCTGGCGCCGGGTCCGGACGCTCGGCCACCCGCCGGGCAAGCGTGTCACGGCCGACCACGATCGCCGCTTCGAGCGGCATGAGCCGCAGCCCGTAATCGATAACGTCATCGACGACGAGGGTATCCCCGTAGGCGCGTAGCTCGACTTCGACGCCTGACCACGCCGGCAGCGCGTACAGCCTACCGTTCCTTTCGATCAACTCGACGTCTCCGCCCTCCGCCCCGTAGCGGCCCTCAAGCCGGGCGGCCAGCTCTGGTGAAACCGGGCTAGTCGAGCGCAGTTCCGGAAGAGGCCGGTCCTCGCGAACGGCGAGCATCGTTCGAAGCGCCGCTTGGGCGATGCGGTCCGTCACCGCGTTGGCAACGTCCCTCGAGGTCACCACGACTACCCCGAGCCGATCGTCGGGCAGCGCGGCCAGAGTCGTCGCGAAGCCGTAGATGGCGCCACCGTGCCCGACCATGCGGCGACCCTCCAGCTCGGAGACCGCGAAGCCGATACCGTATCCGGTCTTCGTACCGGCGGCCGCGAACTGCGGGGTCCACATGGCCTCGATCGTCTCGGCCCGCAGGACGCGCCCTGCTTCGGTTCGACCGCCTGCGAACAGCGAGCTCAGGAATTTCCCGAGATCCCGGACGCTGGAGTACATGCTGCCCGCCGGCGACATGCCGAGCTCGAAATCGGGCGCCTCGAACCAACGGCCGTCGTAGGTCCACATGTAGGCCCCGGCCAGGTCCGCGATGATCTCGGGCTCGGGCTCGAACGCGCTGTGCGTCATCCCCAGCGGCTTCAACACCGCCCGCTCGAGGTAGTCGGCGAAGCGCTGGCTCTGCGTGGCCTCGAGGACGTATCCGACGGTGGCGATGCCCGCGTTCGAGTACTTGATCCGCGTTTCCGGTTCGTACACCAACTCGGTCGCGTTCAGGCTCGCCACGGTCTCGGCCAACGAAGGCTCGTTCGGATCGAAGTAGTGGCCGACCGGCGGCTCGCGAACCAGGCCCGACCGGTGGGACATGAGCTGCCGTAGCGTTACATCCCGGTCGAAAGGGTTCGTCGGACCGAAATCCGCTATGTACTGCCCAACGGGTGCGTCGAGATCCAGTTCGCCGCTCTCGACCAGCTGCATGACGCCGATGTCGGTGAAAAGCTTCGACACGGACCCGACCCGGTAGATCGTGTTGGCGGTCGCCGGAACGCTGTCGACGGGATCCGCGTACCCGAATCCCCGCGCCCACACGATCTCCTGGTCATCCACCAGCGCTATGGAAAGCGCCGGTAGGCGCTTCAGGGCCATCTCGTGCTCGATGAGGGTTTCCAGCGCCTGCGCAACCGGAGCGTAGTCGGAGCGCGGGCCGATCGCGCTCTCATCGCCCGCGCAGGCAGCGACGATCAGTAGAACGGGCAGCATCGCTGCAAGTGTGGCTCTGCATCTCGAACGCGAATCCATCGTTTGCCTCCCTAACGCGGCTTCGCCGCAGCGAGGATCTTACGGCCCGGCGGAACGAGGTATAGGTTCGCGGCGAGTCGTCCGACGGCGAGCGCGACGGCCGCGGCCGTAGCACCGACCATGTCCAGCCCATCGATCATAGCCAGAAGCACCAGCACGATCATCGCGACTTCCACCAGCGTCGCCGTTGTTATGGGTCGCGTGAACCTGCTTTGCATCTGGACGGCCCGCTGGAAGGACAACAGCACGGCCATCAACGGCAACAGCGCGAGGATGCGAGTCGGCGCGATAGCGAACGCCGTCAGCTCGCGGCTGAGCCCCGAGACGGTCTCGAACCAGAAGCTGGACAGCGGCGTGAAGCCGATCAGTGCCAGCCCGAGCGAAGACGCCAGTCCGAGGCCGAGCGCGAAACGACCGAGTTCCTTGGCGTGCTCGAAGTTCTTGCCCATGAGCACGATGGCGACCTCCTGGTAGCTCAGGCCCATGGAGCGGAAGATGAACGCCAGCGAGTTGACCACGGGCAACACCGCCAGCGACTCCACGGGAAAGCGCGCTCGGCCCATGAAGAACGTGACCATAGGATGGACCGCCAAAGCCAGCGTCGAGGTCAAGGCGAGCGGGTAGTAGAACTGGGCGATGCGCTTGTAGTCGAGAACTTCCCCGCGCGACCCCGTATCTTGCGGCGCTTCGGTCTCGAGCAATCTGCGAACGGTATCTCGAGCCATCAGGCGTGTGGCGATGGCCTCTAAAAACACAGCGAGCGACAAGGCTGTAGCTCCGACCAGCGCACCTTCGAGCGCGAACACGGTGTAGAGAAGCAGCGCCGTAGAAGCCATGGTGGTCAGGCGCACGACCGTGCCGTAGGCGACTAGTCGCGTTCTACTGTCTCGGATCAGCAATCCCTGGAAGAAGCGCCGATATCCGATGGCAGCCGGCCAGGGCAGCAGGATCAGAAGGCTGCCTTGGGCTAAACGCTCCACTTCTTCGGGAAGTCCGATCAAGTCTTGGGCGATGAACTTGAAGACCGGCGGTGCCAGGACGATCAGCATGACGCCCGTGATGATAGCATTGAGCGCGTAAGTGAAGTTGCGGAGCTTGCGGAAGCTGCGGGCATCCTCCACGAGGGCCGTAGAGGCGCTCATGATCATGATTATCGGCGCTTCCACCAGGATGGCGAACGCGAACGCCACCCCGTAGGCCGCCAGGTTGTACTTGGGATCCGGCAACCGCGCGATGACGGCGGCCAGAAAAGGGCCTTCTACGGCCATCATCAACCAGGTAGCCGCAAGCGGCACCCAGAAGACGAAGATCTTCTTGGTTGATAGATGCAGCTCGATCCTCCCGGCTTGGATATGTGCGCGGCAGTATAGCGTCGCTTAGAAGGGCAGACCAGCCGTGACTGGTCTCGACGCAGGGACAGCAGCTGGATCAGGGCGCATCCACGAGGGCGTCGACGGCGGCCCCGGCTACGTCATCGGTGATCGGTTCGGGGCGCTTGAACGGGACCTCGAACTCGAAACCGAACAGCTCGGGGTTCTCGCCGATCACCGCAGCGGATACGATGCTGAAGACGTAGTCGTAGGTCTCACGTGGAACACGATCGCGGTACTGAGTCAGCAGCTGCCAGAAGTTCCGCTCTCTCGGGTTCTGCGGCATAGTGCGGATCAGGCGCAGCACTCGCGTCTGACCCCAGTTGTACGAGGCGGCTACGAGTAGCCCCGAAGCCTGGGCATCGGTGTGATACAAGCGCCGCAGGTACCTGGCGGCCGCCCGCGTCGACTTCTCGAAGTCGTGGCGGTCATCGAGCGGATCGGGGCGCCCTACGCCTACCAGTGGCCCCGTCCTGAGCCCGTAGTCACCCGCCGTGCCGGGCATGAACTGCCACATGCCCTTGGCAATGCCAAACCGAGTCTCGGGCCCGATGGCTCCCAGCTTGAAATCGCTTTCCTGCAGCGCCAGGTAGAAGAACTCCGGCGGCAGGTCGTGCTCGAGCATGATGTCGGCGATTCGCTGGTTGTAGCCGTTCGACTGCGCCCTGGCGATGGCGGCATCCAGCCGCGTCGTCGTCTTCCAGCGTTCGATGTAGCGTCGTACTTCGTCCACGAACTCCTGCGGGATGTTCACTTCGGACTCGCCGAAGCGGTGGGCGACCCGGTAGATGAGACGCACCTCTTCCGGCGTCCTGTCGCTGTAAATGCCGAGCTCGTCGATGAAGTCGCGATACTGCTGGTCGAGCTCGTCACGACGCGCGCGCAGCGACTGCCGCTCCTCGGTGCTGAGCTCGAGCTCCCCGATTTCCAGCTCCAACGTCTTGGCCGTGTAGAACAGCTCCTCCGCCGCGGCCTTCTGCCGCTCTATCTCCTTCTGTAGGTGTACGGAATACGCTATCGCACCGGCTCCGACCAGCGAGACGACGGCGAGCGCGATGATGTACCGCTTTGCGCGCCGGCGCTGGACGTGGGCGAAGACCCGGCGAACGGCCGCGGTGTGATGGCCGAAATGCTCCGGGTCGCGTCTGGCAACGTAGCGCTTGCGAATGGTGCTGTCGGAGGGAACGGCAGTCTTCATGTGGCTTTCGGCCTGCCGGCTCTCCAGCTCGAGATTGAGCCCTGGCCCCTGGTGGCCCAATCGGACGCGGAGGGTACTCTCGATCTCCGCTTCGTCGATCCGTTCGCCGCCGACCACCGTGCCGTTGGTGCTCTCGAGGTCGCGGATCCGCCACACGCCCGCTTCGAAGGTGACCTCGGCATGGTGCTGGCTCACCGACTTGTCGAGGATGACCAGGTCGTTGTCAGCAGCGCGGCCGATGCGGAACGTCTTCGCGAACCGCTTGACCCCGGTCTGGCCGTCAACGCGGACCAGCAGCGTCGGGCCCCGAGTGGGCATCGTCTTGTCCGTCTGATCCATCACGCCGTCGTTGCGCCCGCTAGGGCGTCAGAAGGCAGTACCTCGTGTCGGCTTAGCTCAGTTTCGGGCTACTTGACTAGATGGCAAGATGTGGCAAATGGGCGCGGAGCGCGACCCTGCCTACAAACACGTGCGCTGCGCCTCCGCTGTCGGAGACGCAGCGCGATCGGGGCGAGATTATCACTTAGGAGAAGGTCTCAGTAGAGTCGCGCCCCGCTATACTGCCTAGCCTCGGCCGGCGCTACCGGCCCATCCGCCGGGCTCTCGGCCACGATCACCGGTTAGTATCCGGCCGACCTATGGGTTCACATAGGCGCAAACGGCCCACACCTGGACACTCCAGGTTATAACGCCATTGTTCTCGACCCACGCATTCCACTGGTTGGGTGGATCACCCTGCGGCGCTGACGACAGCACTCGTATAGTGGTTGGCGCGCCCGACCCCAGGGAGAACCCGCCGCCCAACGCGTACTTCCTTTCAGGGCAAGTGACCGTTACGGCTCCACTCTCCCCAGGTCTATAGGCCCTCGTTTCCCATTCGCGCCAAAGGCCTGCCACACCCGGCTCACCCGGCGGTCCCGGCACGCCCTGCGGTCCCGGATCACCCGGATCACCCTTCGCCCCCGGCGGACCCGGCTCGCCCTGGATTCCCTGATCACCCGGATCACCCTTC
>JBDHHL010000046.1:0-15175 GCA_039589375.1 Gemmatimonadota bacterium
TAGGCTCTTGCCGATGCTCTGCGCGATGCCCGGGAGGCGCCGCGGACCGAAAAAGATCAGAGCGATCGCGAGTATGACGAGGAATTCAGTCCAGCCGATGTTACCGATACCCATCTCACAGCACCTGCATTGTAGAGGCTACTGGTAAACTACATGCCCCAATATACAGCCAGCGCCGGGGCCGCGGGACGGGAACCCGTCCTCGCATCGCCTGCGGTCTTGGCTTCAAGATGGATCGTAGGCGCAGAACGGGTCCGACTCCATAGGGTCGCCGGTCATCCCGTAGGCGCGAGCCCGCGAGCCGCCGCACATCCACCGGAAGTCGCAACGCCCACACTTTCCTTTCAGAGCGTCCATATCGCGCAGCTCGGCCAGGTGAGGGGAGTCGCGGTAGATACTCGAAAGCGGCTCTTCGTGTACGGTTCCGAGCAGGGGGTGCGGCAGGAAGCCGGCTGGGTAGACCTCTCCCTTGTGCGAAACGAAGATAACCCCGTTTCCGTCACGCACGCCGAATCCCATGCGCATCGCCAGCTTGTTGATCTCCTCCAGGGGCATCTCTTCAGCGAGCTTTCGCTGGATCCAGTACCTCCGGTAGTGGGGTGCCTCTACCGTCCCGACGTGGAACGGCGCGCCCTGAGCGGTCTCGTACACCCAGGCGCAAAGGGCCTCCACCGCCTCGGCCGTGGGGATGCCGAGATCTTCGCCGCGACCCACTGGGACCAGCAAGAACAGGCTCCAGCGCCGAACGGGTGGTGCGAATTCATTGGCCAGGAGCGAGTACATGTCCTGCAGGTGTGGGAGGGTTTCGCTGGTAACGGTCGTGTTGATCTGAACGGGAATCTGGAACTGTCGAGCCCACTGCAAAGCGTGCATCGAGTTCTCGAAAGTGCCCGCGACGCCCCGGAACGCATCGTGGACCTCGGCGTTCGGGCCGTCGAGGCTCGTTCCCATCGCGGCTACGCCCAGCTCCTTGAACCGCTTGACCACGTTGCGCGTGAGGGTCGGAGTCGTGCTTGGGGTGATGCTGAGGGGAAGCGCAATCTGCCGGGCGTACGCGATGAGCTCGAAGAGATCCGGCCGCTTCATAGGATCTCCGCCCGTGAGGATGATCATGCTGCCCATCTCCTTCACGTCACGCATCAGAGCCTGACCCTGCGCGGTGGTCAGCTCCAACGGATCGCGGTGCGGGATCGCCGAAGCTCGGCAATGCTTGCACTCAAGATCGCAAGCGATCGTCATCTCCCAGTACACGTTCCGTGGCGCGTGCCTGAAGATATAGCCGGGGTACTGCGCCTCTTTGACGAGTTCTGCCTGCAGGCCCATTCAAGCTCCTTGGCGGGCAACTCCGGCCTGGCAATCCAGGCGACCTCAGCGGACCGAGTGCGAAAAGATATACGATCTCCGGCCGCTGTCACGGGTCGTGTGTGCCTGTGCCGTGAGAGGTCGGGGGGGCACGTCGCGGCTCGTCTATTCGCGGAGCGTTGGCGGGCGCCGCGTTGACGGGCGCGCACCGTTGAGCTTAGCATCGCCGCGACTTCGCGGTTCCGCCTGAACGCATCTACCTGGGGCATACGCTATGTGTGATGTCGAACTGCCGCTCGTTATCGGCGATTCTCCACTCGACGACGCTCGGCCCGTCAGCCATTCGCAGCAGACTATGACGCACCTCGCGTCGCCGCAGGACGCCAACTTGCGCGGCCAAGTCTTTGGTGGGGTGATCCTCGCGGCGGTGGATAAGATCGCCTACGTGTGCGCGACTCGGCACGCGGACTGCCCGACCGTCACGGCCTCGTTCGACCAGGTGGACTTCCGGGCACCCATCGAGCTCGGCGAGATCGTGGTCATGAAGGCTTCGGTGAACTTCGTTGGTCGTACGTCGATGGAGGTCGGCGTGCGGGTGATGGCCGAGTCCGTATCGGGCGGTGAGCCGCGTCACACGAATTCATGCTACGTGACCATGGTCGCGGTGGATGAGACTCTGAAGCCAAAGCCTGTGCCGAAGCTCATCTTGCAGGACCAGGTCCAGTACCGGCGCTATGAGGATGCCCGTGAGAGACGTCGCGTGCGCCTGCAACTCGCGAGAGAGCGGCGTCGGCGGAGGGAGAGTATTTGACGGGCTAAAGGCGCATCAGGCGCGGCCAACTGGCTGGGACAAACGCGCATCGTCACCGGCTAGCGCCTTCAGCGCATCGCCGCCATAGAACATGGCGATGTACTTCGCCTGTATGGGCGTAACCTTGCGCACGGCCCAGACCAACTCGACCTGGTTCGGCTCTCCTGCTGTGTGGCGCGGCTTCATGCGTGCTTCTTCCGGCGTACGATTCCCCTTGCGGTGATTACACGTTGTGCAGGCCGTCATCACGTTTTCCCATGCGTTCTCCCCCCCACGGCACAGGGGCAGGAGGTGATCGCGGGTGAGGAACTCGCGATGTCCCAGTGCGCGCCGGTGACGGCCGCAGTACTGGCAGGTGTAGTGATCACGCGCGAAGAGGAACGTGTTGGTCACGTGTCTACGGAACCGCCGGGGAACCTGCACGAAGCTGGCGAGCCGGATGACCACCGGTGCCGGGAAGACGAACCTCTCCGACCGGAACGGCTTCGTCTCGTCGACCTCCAAGGCTACTGCCTTCTGGTCGATGACAAGCCGAAGCGCCCGTCGAACGGACACGATCGTAAGCGGCTCGTAAGACGCGTTAAGCGTCAGGCATCCCATTGGCTTAAGTCACCTCTTCTCGGCTGCGCCCCTAGGGTCCGTGATTCTTTGTCCGACCGTGGCTTTTTGTCAAGGATCAGTCCCCGAACGTATATGAAGAGTCCTTGCAGCTCGGCTTTGCCGGCTCGGCCCCGAAGCGGCACGTCTCGCCTTGCTGGTTGGACACTTCACCAGCAGTAAATGTGCCATTCCCAAGGAGATAAGCGGTCAGCTCTCCTAAAGCAGGCTTACCGGATCCCGGTCGATCTCTAGCCGTAGCTCGCCGCCGGGCGGCTCGAAATTGCCCGCGAAGAAGCGGAGGACGCGGCCGAGTGCGACGCCGTCGCTGGACTTGAGCAGCAGATGCCAGCGCCAACGGTTGCGGATGCGGTCGATGGGGCAGGGGGCCGGTCCTAGCAAGTCGACACCTTCCACGCCCCTTGCCTGAACTAGCCCGGTGAGCCAGTCGGCGGCGGCATCGGCGGCCTCCTGGACCCGCAGCTCGTTGGGGCCCGAGAACACCAGGTTAGCGAGTCGGTTGTGCGGCGGGTAGACAGGCTCGCCGCGCTCGTCCAGCTCACGGGCAGCGAAACCGTCGTAGTCATGCGTGATAGCAAAACGTATTGCGTAGTGCTCTGGCAGCGAAGTCTGAATGATGACCTCGCCTCCGGCGGGTCCGCGTCCCGCACGTCCGGCGACTTGTGTCAATAGCTGAAAGGTCCGCTCGCTGGCACGGAAATCGGGCAGACTTAGGCCGACATCGGCGTTGATGACGCCAACGAGTGTGACGCTCGGGAAATCGAGTCCCTTCGCGATCATCTGGGTTCCTAGCAAGATGTCGACTTGACCGCGCTCTACGCGCCCGAGTATTTCGTGATGGGCCCACTTGCCACTGGTCGTGTCGACGTCCATACGTGCGATCCGGGCGTGTGGGAACTCGTCACCCAGCACCCGTTCCACTTGCTCGGTACCGACGCCGCGGTGGCTCAATTCCGGCAGGCCGCACGTGGGGCAGCTCTCGGGGACCGGTTCGTGATGGTAGCAGTGATGGCAGACCATTCGCGGCGGTCGCCGGTGTAAAGTCAGGGACACGTTGCAGCGTTGACAGTTGTGAACGGACCCGCACTCACGGCACTGAACGAAGGTGGAGTAACCACGTCGGTTCAGCAGCAGTATCGATTGCTCACCTCGGCTCAAACGTGACCCTAACGCATCTCTGAGGCCCGGCGACAATACGAGGGGGCCCGGAGACACCGGACCGGTCTCTGGCCGTGGCTTCTTCCGCTCCTCTCGAAGGTCGACGATACGAACGGCGGGCAGCGGGCGAGCGCCGATTCGCTCTGGAAGCTCGACGAGCGCCCAGGTACCAGTGCGCGTGTTCAACCAGGACTCCAGCGAAGGCGTGGCGGAACCGAAGATCGAAAGCGCGCCGGCTTTGCGTGCCCGGACCGCGGCCACATCACGAGCGTGGTAGCGGGGTGAGGGATCGCTTTGCTTGTACGAACCCTCGTGCTCTTCGTCGATAACGATAGCGCCCAGGTTCCGTACCGGCGCGAACACAGCCGAGCGGGCGCCGATCACTATGCGTTTCGTGCCACTTCGCAGGGCTTCCCACGCTGAGTAGCGCTCGCTATCGCTCAGTGCCGAGTGGAAGAGTGCGACTTCATCGCCGAACGCGGCTCGAAAACGTCCGAGCGTTTGGGGCGTCAACGATATCTCGGGCACGAGCACGATCGCGCCGCGGCCCTGGTGGCTTACCAGCTCGCGCAAGAGTTCTATGTAGACAAGCGTCTTACCGCTTCCGGTGACGCCCTTCAGCACGAAGACGCCGGGATCGGGTCGGCTCGTGGCGTCCAGTAGCCGTTGGATCGCCGCCGCCTGCGCGCTCGTAGGCGTATGGCTCGCCGCCTCGTCGGTCGGGGTCTCCTTGAACAGCGCTAGGGCGGCCGCCTCCAGGTGCAGCTTGGCAACGCCCTTGTCAGCGAGCCCGCGGATGACCGATCGGCTAATGCCCAGGCGCTCCGTCAGGTGGCTGACCTCGGACCGGCCGCCTACGGATTCTAGGTACTCGAACAGCTCCCTCTGGCGCTTGGCCCGGCTGAAGACCCGATCGCGTTCTTGCAGGCTTGCCAGTTCGACCGTCAAAGTCAGGACCTGACGGCCCCGGCCCGGGCGAGTGACGTCTGGTGCATGCTCTTCGATGGAGACCAGGCCACGCTCTGAAAGTCTGCGAGCGATTCGCGTCCAGGGGCCCGGTCCGAGGGCGTTACGCAAGCTGGTCAGCCTGATGGGCCGCTTGTGTCGTTCGAGGTGTTCAAGGAGCGCCCGTTCCGATGGCGAGGCTGTGGAGACCTTTGTGCCGGCTCGGCGCGCCAAACGCTCGGTTGATTCCGCCGTAAGAGCCGCCGGGAGTGCGGCCCGGAAGGTGAGGCCCAGCGGGGCCACGTAGTAGCTGGATACCCAACGGCACAGCTCGAGCATCTCAGCGTCGAGCACGGGGGCAGGGTCCGGCGCGTCGATGATGTCGCGGATCTTGGCCGGGACACTGTCCGGGTCACCCTCTAGCTCGTCGACCCAACCTGTGAGCTGGCGTCGTCCAAACGGCACAACCACCCGGCTGCCGGGCTCGACTTCTGCCGCCAGGCTGTCAGGGATCCGATACAGGAAAGTCTGGTAGAGCGGTCTTGGGACCGCTACACGAGCGTATCTAGTCACGGCCTATGGTACGGGGGCTGTACGCACTGCGATCGCCGCGTCCGTCAAGACCATCTTAGCGCCGTCGTTGGTGCGTCTGCTAGCGGCGAGGACGGTGAGGAACTGGTGGACGGCGCTCGCCCGATCTTTCTGGGCCGACACCATCGCAGCCGAGTCTCGAAGAGGGGGACAATCGCGTGCCGCGACCCAGCCGACATCGCAGACCCGGTCCACTAGACGCTCGAGGCGTTCCGCCAGTCTGATTGGCGTGACCGACGTCACGGGCTCGGGCGTCACCGTGTAACCGCGCAGGCTGTTCTCGAGAAACCCGTCGTCAGATTGACAGCCGCGGGGAAGGCCCATCGCAGCTTGGAGTCGAAACTCGCCGACGCCCGGACGTGTGCCTTGGTTGGCCGCGACGACGAAGGCACCCCGTGTGGTGCCCGGCGCGACATCTTCCGCGGCAGGGCCCAGCCCGTTCGTCCACCGCACCCAGCGGTCGTCCTTGATGAGGTCGACGCCCCAGCCGTCTGGCTTGGCGGTTCTGTCGGTCTCCCTCCCGGCATCTATGGCGAGAGCTCCCACAGATTGCTCGCTGGACTCGCCTACCGTTACGCGATATCGATATCGGTTCGGGTTCTCTCCGTCCCAGATTGCTGCGACCGTCGCAGCCAGCCTATCGCCTCGTGGCGTGTCCCGCCCGCAGGCAGGAAGGGAGAAGTCCAGCCGTTCGTCGTCGCCCGGCACGTGGATCCAGAGTCGGCCCGGCAGTCCCGGGTCGGGGGTGGTGCCTACGGCGGAGACTGGAAACTCGTGAGGGACTATAAGGTTGAACTCCTCCAGGTGCTGGCCGCTTTGAAGATCGTAAACGACGCCGCCACCGGTTGCCACGGCCGTTTCGCGCCATCTCTGGGCCCGGCTCGGGGGCCTGCGCTCCATGTCGATAAGCACCAGAAGGCGGCCGCCGAAGGCCAAGCGCGGCTGGGCGTGCCGGTAGCCGTCGAGGTTCAAGGCCGGTCCAATCTCGCCGCTAACCGTATCCACGATATGGTACCGGTCGTGACCGACCTCTAGCCGCGCCAGCAGCAAGTCGCCCCAACCGTCCGCGATCACAGCGTGGACGGGCCCGAAGGCACGCTCTAGGTCGAAGGTTCGGATTGCTCGGTCCCTGTGCGTGTCGACGAGCACGGGCCGGTTCGCGAGGTCCAGCGTCCACATGAACGGTGCCTGGTGCTCGAAGCCGAGCGCCCGCTCGTCGGGGCGGAACTCGCTGACGTGGCCCAGCCAGCGGAGCGTTGCTCCGTCGTAGATATCGGTGCGGGGCATCATGCCGGCCGCGAACCACTGGACGTAGAGCTTGGACGCGTCCGGTGCCGGCAGCATGTGGACCGCGTATGGCACCCCGATCCCGGGCTCCGGCAGTAGCTCCCTGCTCTCCCGGGTGAGCAGGTCGATCTCGATCAAGCGCAGAGCGCCACGGGCATCGGCCGCTGTGAAATAAAGGCGCTGGCGTTCAGGTAGCTCTATGATTTGCCCCGTGAGAGCCGATAGCGCTCCGCGGATGCGCATCGCTTCGAAGGGCGCCGGGAAGGCCAGCGAGTGGGGTGCTACGCGCTCGACGAGAACCGCGTCGAAGACGCGCTCCGCGGCGAGCGGCGGCGCGATGCTGTAGTACTGACCCACTGCGGCACCAGGATCGTACTGCCCTACCGCTAGCCTTGGGACGGTCGCCAGAGCGGCCGGAGCCACGAGGAGGAGGAGTAGGTGCGCGATAGACGGCATCTACCTTCGAGCGACACCGAGCCCGGGGTCAGCGCTGAGATGTATGCGCCCGCCCGCGATGCTGAATCCAGTGAAGGGATCCTCCGCCAGCAAGGCCGCGCCGTCGAGATCGGCGTAGTCGACGAGCGGTGCAAGCTGCGCCGCCGCTGCCACGCCGAGCGAGCTTTCCACCATGCAGCCGAGCATCACTTGCATGTTGTGAGCACGGGCCGTGTGGATCATCCGTAGCGCCTCGCTGATGCCACCGCACTTGGCCAGCTTGATGTTGATGCCGTCCACAGCGCCCGCCAGTCGCGGGATATCGTGGGACGTCTTGCATGACTCGTCCGCGATGATCGGCAGCGGCGAGCGCTCGCGCACGAACCGCATGCCGTCGATGTCGTGGGCCGCCACCGGCTGCTCGACGAACTCGAGATCGAAGTCCTGGAGCTGCTTGATGCGTCCCACCGCCTGCTTCGGATGCCACGCCGTGTTCGCGTCCACGCGGATCCTGGCATCCGGTGCCACTTCGCGGATGATGGACAGGATCGCTTCGTCGTGCTCGGTACCCACCTTGATCTTGAGGATAGGGTACTCCGTTGCCTCTTCGACCTTCCTGCGGACCACGTCCAGCTCGTCTATCCCGATCGTGAAACTGGAGATCGGTGCACGGCCGGGATCGATACCCAGCAGCTTGCAAACGGGTAGGCCGAGCCGTTTGCCCAGCAGGTCGTAGAGAGCGGCCGAGATGGCGGCGCGCGCCGAGGCATTACCTCGCATTTCGCGCTCGCACGCATACTCGATCTCCTGAATCGCTAAGGGGCTACCTGCGGTTTCCAGGACGGCGCGGTAGACTTCGAGCGCGGTGCAGACGGTCTCGTGTGTTTCGCCGTAGTACTGACTGGGCGCCGCCTCGCCCCAGCCGGTGATGCCATCTCCGTCTGTCAGACGAACCCAAACGGCGTACCGCTCGGCGTGACCCGCGCGTGCGATGGTGAAGGGATATTTTGTGCGGAGGGCCGAGACCTCATACTCGAATTTCATGTCGCGTAACTTGTTGGGGCTGCAGCGATCAATCGACCAGTTCGTCCTTGGGGAAGAACGACATCTTAACGAAGTCGTAGGGTGGCCATGGTCCCGTCAGATCGAACAGAAACTCCGGGTGGTCCGCGTCAAGCTGGTCGGCGTACTCCACAAAGCTCACCCAGTCGGCACGACTGACCAGGAATGCCCCGGACAGAACCCGCCTGCCGGTTGGGTGGAGCGTGAACGCGGCTCGTGAACGGCGGCGCAGCGCCGTGTAGAAACTGGCCGCCTGGTCGGCCAGCACGCTTTCACTGACGTCCGGGCGCCGCCCGGAGGACTGGATGTGGAGTCGCATCTCGAAGGCCCCATCAAGGAAGCTCAGCGCCTCCTCCAGGGCAACATGCTGATCGTCGAGGAAGTCCATCAGCTGCTGGCGGCCCCGAAAGACGATGCCATATGGGGCCGGCACGATCGTGCCGCGGCGCATTGCGCGCTCGACCGCACCGCTGTGCTCTCGCAGTAGGTCGTAGTCCCAATCCGGCAGCCCGTAGGTGACAGCGTGCGCCAGCGCCGCGAGCCCGCGGTGTTCGATGAGCTCGTCGTCCGACCCGGCGGCCAGCTTGGCCAGCCGCCGTTCGGGCCCGCGGAAGCGCATCACCCCGCGGAGAAGCAACCCCTCAGCTTCGGGCGCCTCCGCCTCTTGCGGTTCCTCCGTCTCTTCGCGCGGGGTCAGAGGTTGCTCGAGCTCTGCCATTCGTCGCTCAACAGGCGGTAGATGTCGGTCTGGGGCTTCGGTGTCGTCACCTCTGGGCCGTCCGGGCCCAGGTACACGTTGATTTCTGAGCGAACACCGAAGTCGCCGGCCAGGTAGATGCCGGGCTCGATCGAGAAGCCGACCTTGGGCAACAGCAATCGGTCGTCGTTGGTTTCGACGCCGTCGATGTTCGGACCGAGGCCGTGTACCTCGCTGTCGATGGAGTGACCGGTACGGTGGTTGAAGTACTCACCGAAGCCCGCTGACTCGATCACGTCGCGGCTGGCAGCATCCACGTCGCAACCTCGCAGCGGAGTGCCCGAATCGGCAGCGGTCCTCTCCACGTATTTCACCGCGGCGTCGCGGGCGTCGCGGACCGTTCGCCATACGTGTTCCACCTTTTCGGGGACTTCCGTGCCCATGAAGCCCATCCACGTCTGGTCGGCGAACACAGAGCCCGGCTCTTTCGCCCAAAGGTCGATAAGGAGAACCTCGCCCTCCACGATAGGAACGGCGTCCTGCGGTGTCGGCTCGTAGTGCCCGTCCGCGGCGTTTTGGCCGACCCCGACGATCGTGTCACCTTCCACGAGCCCGGCGTCGGCAAACATCTGCACGATCGATTCCTTGAGCCCCCACTCGCTCAGCGTCTGCCGCGAGCGCACCGCCTCCGTCGCTTGCTTGTAGGCTCGTGCGGCTACGTTCGCCAGGATCTTCGCCGTCTTTCTATGGCTCTCGAGCTCCGCTTCCGACCAGGTCGCCGCGAACAAAGTCACCAGTTCGCTCGATTCGAACGGCTCCGCGCCTGTCCTTCGGATGAGGTCGAGCACACCCGCTGGGACCCGGTCCAGCTGCGGGATTCGGTCGGCCTCGGAGTACTCTAGGGCGATGCGCTGCCCCGGTGCCAGCAGATCGGCCAGAGTCTTCTCTAGCTCCTGCCACCTGAAGTAGACGCGAACCTGTCCAGCCCACTCGCTCCACGGCGGGCGCTCCAAGGAATGCGCAACCGCCGTCGGCTCCCCTTCCACCGGGATCAGGACGAGATACCTGCGACTCAGTGGATCGGGCAGCCCCAAGACGCGACCGGCGATCTGGTTTGTGGCGTGGTAGTCGTAGAGCAGCCAACCGTCCAGGTCCCGTTCGCGAAGTGCGGTCTGGATAGCCTGAAGCTGCTCCGGCCCTATGTGTGCTCGCTGAGCTGTATGTGCCATGACGAATCCTCTAGCTGTTTCCCCTCACACGCCCGCTGGCCGGTTCTTGGTGCCGACGATCAACGAGACGCCGATCGTTCGTTCGGGTCCCAGCAAGTTGCGGATTCTCATCTCTCGCCTGAGGGCGCCTCTGAGACCACGCCAGCCCCAGCGGCGCCAGGCGCGGCGCAGGATGGCCAGCTTGCCGGCGAGCGTTTGCAGCTCGGTCGGACTCCTGAATGTGCGCCCACGCACGAGGAACGGAAAGGCCTGATCCGACCAATCCTCCACACGTATGTCGCCCACGTTGGCCTCCAGCAGCGCCCGCTTCCACTCCACCAGCATGAGAGGTTGAGCGCCGAGGTGGTCGACGAGTATCGTGCGCTGCTCTTGGTCGACGTGGCCGGTCCAGATCAGACAGATGATGGCCACGTGGCCGGCAGGCCGAGTTACGCGGGCCAGCTCGGCCACGGCGCGGAACGGGTTCGGCGCGCTGGCCAGGCCGATCTCACCGATCGTGAGGTCGAAAACCTCGTCCTGCAGCGGGAGGTCGTCGACGGGGGCGCTCTGGAAATGCAGTTGCGTGGAGAGCCCGGCGGCCCGCGCCTGGTCCTCGGCTATCTCTATGAGATCAGGATCGGGATCGACGCCGACGACATCCACATCGTAGTTGCTGGCAAGGAACTGCACGACGGCGCCCCAACCGCAGGGGACGTCGACCAGCGAACTGTGGGGCGCGCCCTTAACGAGGCCTGCCAGCTTGGCGATCTGACGGTAGAGAGGCTGATCGCCGGCCGAGAAGCCCTTCGAGCGGCTGAGCCGCAGTAGGTCGACCACCGATGGCCCCTTTGCCGGAGCCACGGCAACCGCCCGCGCGGCGTCGGGTTCAACGCCGGGAGGCATGGCCGACAGTATAGAGGGGCCTTCGAAGGGGGTCAACCGAGGCCCAAACCCGCCAAGGCCCGCAGGTGGGCGAGTCCGCAGCGGGTGAGATTCTCGAGGTTGTAGCCCCCTTCTAGCGCCGAGACCACGCGTCCGTCGCAGTGGGAAGCGGCACTGTCCAGCACGCGACGGGTCAGGGCGTGGTACTCGGCCGGTGAGAGCGTCAGACCTGCGAGTGGGTCGCCGAAGGCGGCGTCGAAACCAGCGGAGATGAGGATTATGTCAGGGCTGAACTCGGACGCGGCGGCAGCGAAACCGGCTGTGAACTCGTCCGCATAGCGCGCAGCCGGCAAGCCGGGGGGGACCGGCAGGTTGAGAGTCGTGCCGTCTCCGTCGCCGCGCCCGCGGTCGTTGCGATGGCCGGTCCCGGGGTAGTGTGGGGATTGGTGCATCGACGGCGATGTTGTTGAAGAGGCAAAATCCCATCGCGCGATCGGCGGTCGCGTGGTGACCCGGCGGGCGGGCTATGCAAAACGCGTTCTGCACTGGGCCATCCACGATTCGGTCGATGGCGGTAAGGACCGTACCGATGGCGGCTAGGGCGGCATCGCACGAGCCGGCCGAGACTACGGTGTCCGGGTCAAGGTAGACAGAATCCCTGGCTTTCCGCGCCTGGGCGGCCGCAGACTGAATCAGCTCAATGTGGGCTGGCGGGTGGACGAGGGCGGTCTCTTGCAGGGTCGCCCGGCGGCCGTGGATGTGTTCGACGCGCCGTTCGAGTCGAGGTATGTCATCCTCGATCGCAGCGAGCAGCGCATCGAGCCGACGGGCGTTCTCGGGGTGTCCCGAGCCCGTGTCATGGCCCGCGCAATCCGGGTGTGAGATCGCTAGTGTGCTCGCTGGCATGCCTCTGGATCGCTGGCGCGACGGTCCCCAAGCCGCGCAAGAGTCTGATGAGCAGGTCGGGGTGTCGGCGCCAGAGGAAGCCGATCATGGATGCAACGGTGACGAAATCGCTGATGAGCACGGCGAACCACTGCACAGCCCCGAAAACCGGCTCGATGAACGCGAGGTCGTATGTATAGTAAGCGAGCTCGAGCAAGACTACCAGGAAGAAGAAGACGAGAAAGCGCCGGCGCTAGCGCCCTCGTTCCGCTGGGGCAGGACTGTGATGCGGGTGATGTTGCCGCTTTGGCCGCGGTTGCTGGGTGGGAGAACGCTTGTCCGGATGGCGGCCCGGGCGCTTCTCGGCTGGTGGCCGGGCTGGCGGCTTTGACTTCCTCGCCGCGTTCGCTGGGTTACGCCTCGGAGCCATGTGGCTTTAGCCCACGTGGAGCGTGGGCATGCGGGCCCGCAGGTATTGCTCGCAGTCGCGGATCGGGTAGAGCAGGACGTGCCAGCGCGGGTCGGGCAACGCCAGCGGCGACGTCTCGGCCAGCAGCCAGCGACTCGCCTCGTCGGCCAGGTCTAGGGTGTCGTCGGCCGCGCGCCCCTCGAGCCGCGCCAGTCCCCAGTAGATATCGTGGCCGGTGGGCGCCCGCAGTCGTAGATACCAGCTGTACACCTCACCGACCTCGGGCCTGACGGGCTTGAAGACGGAGGAGCGATGGCCGCCGCTCATCGAAAGCACCTCTTCCATCGCCGGAGGGTCGAGATATTGCGTCCGGTGACTCTTCACGAGGCCCAGAGCCCTGCCGGATCTCAGCAAGGTCGGCTCTATGGCCAGACTGCCATCGACTAGCAGCCAACCGCCATCAGGGCTTGCCTCGGCCCAGCGCCTGGCAAGCCGGCGCTCGATCACGGTTCTGTGAAATTTCACGGCGGCACGCCCATTCTCTGCGAGCCGAATCGGGTGTGGCTCGTCGGCGTCACCTTCGCTGTTGAGGAGAGCGTCTCGAGGGATGCCGAGATCAACGAACCTCTCCGGGCCCAGCAGCTCGTGCGGAAACGCAAGGACTTCCTTCTCGATGACGTCCCATGTCGTGAACGCTCTGTCCTCCCGTCGGCGAACGGCAGCGGCCACGTAGCCGTGAACGAGCGGCACCGTGCCGACATAGCCACACACGCGAGTATGCTCGATTCCGTCGAGGAAGTACTGGAAGCGCGACGGGGCGGGCGCGCCTACGTGGTGCGTGCCGAATGCCCCGCCGGCCTCGACAATCTCCGCTTCGCCCATGGCCGTGGGATCGGACGGTTGGTCGAGTTGGGGGCTGGCCCCGAGTACGGGGCGCCAGTTCGAGCCCAGCTCGTGGCCGAGTTCTCTCACAGTTCGCCAAACCGGGGTCCGCGCTCTGTGTTGATCCGGCTGCCCGACTGCTCTACTTTCGCCGTCGACGGTCGCTTCTGGAGGCATACGTGAATGAATAAGGTCTCAGCTTCGCTGCTACAACGGCACGTTCCCGGGTTGAGCCGGATTGTGCAGGCTCCCCTCGCGGCAGTAGTGCCGCTTCTGCTCGCTGCTTGTGATGTCCAGTGGGGTGGAGTGGAGGTGAAGGTCGGCGAGTCCGAGTTCGAGAGGCAGGTCGTGGCCCAGGCGCCGGAGGACACGACTACCGAAGCCATGTCCCTGGCCATGCCAGGCGGCCCGGTGCTCTTCCACGTGCAGAGAACGGATCCCGCCGGCAATGCCACGATCGAGCCGGTTGGCGAGCTGTCGGCCGATGGCCTGAGGCCGGTTGGGCCGCAGCGAGCCGAGCATGCCGAGGAGTACATCTCACGGTTCGTCGCTGATTACTACGGGCCCGACCGAGCCTACACGCTATTCCGCGATGGATTCCGGGTGGGGACGCTACGCGTCCGCTCGTCGGCAGTCAGCGGCTCGGGTCTTTGCTTGCAATTACGTGCCGAAGGGATCGTGGAGCTGCGGCCACCTGCCGACACCATGAGCGAGTTCCACGCGTGGCCGGCGGGTACACGGATGGGCCCTGATAGCATCGCGCCTCCGGAACTACGGGATGACATGATGGCGATGTCCCAGGTTCTCGCGCGCCGCAGCGTGACCGAGCGGCGAGTCGAGGGCACGTGGCGCTTTCAGGCCCCGACTGACTTCCGCGCGCTACGCGTTGGAACCGGTCGCTTCGGTTTCGCGGCGACATTCATGGTGCGGGACGAACTAGGGTCTGGATCGCCGGCCGATTCCGCTGGGATGGCCTTTCTGGTTGCCGACTACGATCGCGCAGTAGGCTACTTCCCCATCTACGTCGATGTTGGCTGGTACGGTCCTGGCCAGAAACGTGCGCTGCGCTGGGTCGATGCTACGGACCTAATAGGGGATTCGGAGCCGGAGTGGCTGCTGCAGGCCTTCGGTGACGCGGGCAGCTGGTACGAGGTCGTCTCGCGTGTCGATACGAACATGGCTCAGGTGTGGTCGAGCAGGCGCCCCATCTGTGAGGCGCGATAGCTCGCGACAACTGCAGATGCCCTTGACGGGGAGTACTTACCTGCCTTCAGGCCCGCTCCAGCGTACCAATAAGCGTCACCGCATCGTTCTCATCGATGGTGCCGAAGGGGGGCTGGATATCGACCACTGCGGCGTCCTCGATAGTCACGCTCAGTGTGTTGCCCGAAAGACTGAACGTTGTGGGTAAGGGATCGCCGGAACTGCCGTCGATCGTGGTTTCGGCGGCGCCGCTCCCCGTAATCTCGAACGTTCCCGTGACGGTCACATCCTCTAGGATCTCGACGCCTTCAACGGTGAGCGTGAACCGTCCGGTGTCGCTGATAACGAGAGTCACGGTGCTAGTGGCGCCGACGAGTTGGAGCGATATTGCCCCCCGTTGGGCGAAGAGGCTCGTCGCGTTCCAGGTGCCCGCGAGCTGGTCGAGGGTAACCTCTGTGGGAGCTCCATCATCGCCATCGCCGCCGCAGGCAGACGTGACTGCTCCGACCAGTAGTAAGGGGAGCACGAGATGTGCCCACTTCGGTCTACGCGTCAGGCTCATCGGTACCTCCTTCGCTCGAGCTGCGATGCATCGGCTGTCCACCTCGATCTCGGCGATGCAGTCGGCACCTCGCTGCAGACTGCGTGCCCGCTGCTGCGCTACAACAGGCGTTGGCGAGAGGCTTAGATGATAAATAGAACTTCGGCGAGGTTTCTACAACGGGAGTCGACGGTGGAGATCAGTCCAACGTCGGGCTTGCAACCGGCGGACCGGGCGACCTGTTATGGCAAAGGGAGGG
>JBDHHL010000047.1:0-15098 GCA_039589375.1 Gemmatimonadota bacterium
CGGCCAATGTATTCGTCGCCAGCTTCATCGGGTCGCCGTCCATCAACCTATTCTCAGGCGAGCTATCGGCCACGGAGGAGGGCTGGTCCTTCCAAGGCGACGCGTTCGAGCTGCACTTGCCGGCCTCGGAGTCACCGCCCGTCCTCGCAGCCACGCTGGGAGTACGACCAGAAGATCTCAAGCTTGAGGACAAGAAAGGCACGTTCACCGCCACCGTGCGCGTCGTCGAACCCGTCGGCAGCGAAATGTACGTCCACCTGGCGACGGCCGACGGAGCACGAGTGGTGGCGAGGGTGCCCTCCGATTCGCACGTCAAAGTGGATGAGAACGTGAGCGTCGAGATTCCTACTGCAAAGGTCCACATCTTCCGAGCGGATACCGGCGAACGGATTGGCTGATGAAGAGAGGCCTCGCGCTCGCGTTCGCTGCCGGGCTGGCCTGCACCGGAGAGCCCAATGACCAGACGGTGCTCCGAGTGATGGCCTGGGCCGGCCCGGACGAGCGAGAGATCGAGCAACGTCTGCTCGACGACTTTCGCGACCGGCATCCGAGCATCCGCATCGAGTACGAATCGATCTCGGCCAATTATCGAGAGCGCCTGCTCACCTCGATCGTGGCAGGGTCTCCGCCAGACGTAGCGCTGCTTGACAACGGCTCGTTCGGTGCCGCGCCGTTCATCGCCCGGGGGCTGTTGGTGAACCTGGCCACCTATCTGGACCGAGTCGGCGTCGACACAGCCGCCTACTACCCTCAGGTCCTCGAGATCTTCCGCAGGCCCGGAGGCCTCTACGCGTTCCCGAAGGACTTCAATCCCATCGTCGTCTACCTGAACGTTGATCTGTTCGAGGAAGCGGGTGTCGCGCTACCGGACGCGAACTGGACCTGGAACGACTTCCAGCGAATCGCGAAAGCGCTCACGCGCGACCTCGACGGCGACGGTCGGAACGAGAGCTTCGGCACGAGAGTGCGGCGCGCTTTCTATCTCTGGCAGCCGTGGGTCTGGGCGGCCGGTGGCGATGTGCTCAGCCCGGATGGCACGCACGCCACCGGCTATCTGAACAGCCCCGAGACCGAAGCGGCGATTGAGTTTCTAACGGACCTCGTCACGGTCCATCGCGTCGTCCCTGCAGTCGATATCCAGCGCCTCGAACAGGGGATGGACCGCAACCTCTTTCTCACCGGCCGAATTGGCATGGTCGTGACCGGGCACTGGTGGCTTCCCAGGATTCGGGAGTACATCGATGAGGCGAGAGTTAGGGTCGCAGTCCTACCGATTCCTCGCTACGGCGAACGCGATCCGGTCACGGTCATCTATGCCGCCGGCTGGACCGTGCCCCACAACACTCGACACAAGAAGCTCGCCGTCGAACTGGCGGCACATCTATCGTCGCCACAGGCGCAGCTAATGCGCGCGGAATACGGCCTCGCGATCCCATCGCTCCGTGCCGTTCACGAGGCAGCAGCAGAGGCCGACACCTATGGGTTGGAGGAGGCCTTCCTGTTCGCGGCACGGCACGGCCGCATGTCGTGGGGATCCACGGTCGAAGACTGGGCACACGTGGAGGTACAACTGCCCGACATATTCGACCGCATCATCTTCGCGAACGAGCCGATCCACGAGGTCACAACGGATATCGCATCCCGCATAGACGAGATCCTCGCGGCTTCACCGGCCGGGGGCTGAAGTAGAACATGAGCCGCTTGGACCGAGCTTTCTTGCTGCTAGTCGCCGTGCCGGCCCTCATTTTCGCGGCCGGTGGGATATTCGTAGCGCACAGCAGCCGTGCCGCTCTCGGCCCCGAGCTAGATCGACACATGGCCGGGCGCGCGGCGGAGTATCTGCGACAGGAACGCCTCCGTACGCAGACGCGCCTCCACGATTCACGGGACTGGCTCGCGGAGAGCCGGGGCGACCTGGGCATCGAGCGCTACTCGTTCTACGTAGACACCTCGCGTGTCGGCACGCTGCCGCTGGACTCGATGCCGGTTCCGTTGCGCGCCGCCGCCGAGCAGAGCGAGGCGATGCTTGCGGCGGTGCAACGCGGCCAGACGGTCCTGGATTTCGTCAAGATCGAAGGGCGCCCTGTATGGCTGGCATACGTCCCACTCCCGGACAAGCTGGCCGTCCTCCTGCTGACGCCGGACCGCCGCCTGGCCCGACACTTCCATCAGCACACCGGTTACGAGCTCGCCGCCTACTACGACGACGCGCTGGTCCCACCGACCGTGGGTAGCTGGCCACACGAGTTGCCCTCCGCGCTGCGCGACTCTCAGATCGGCTTCGACCAGACGATGAGTGCCGAGCTGGCCGGCCTCGACGTAGCGGCCGCGCCCCTGAAGGACTTCGATGAATGGGACATCATCGGAACCGCCGTCGTCAGACGGGCCGCGGGTGCCCCGCCGCTGCCGCTAGCCCCGTTGTTGCCGATGGCCGCCATAATCGTGGCCATCGCCCTCACCGTCGTTGGCGTGTGGCGAGCGGCTTCCGGTCGCAGCCGCCGATCCCACAGAATGGGCTGGGCCTTCGCGCGCGCATTGATGCCACCTGTACTCGCCGCTGCATGGCTGGCCGCGACAGACGCACAGATATCGGCGCGCGCCACAGACACCCTTCTAGAACTGAGCGGCGACGCGGTGTCGGCGATCGACGAGCCGCTGACGCTGCCGACGGACCAGCTAGCCGCGCTGGCCGGCGTAGACGTCGCCGTGCAGCGGGGCAGCTCGGTAATCGCCTCCAGCGTTGACCTGCCGGAGAGGACGCTAGCGGGGCTGCAAGCATCAGCAGGTCGCTTCCGCAGCGGCGGATTTCGGATCGCCTATCGAGTCCTCGACATGCCCGCCGGCATGAGGCTCATTCTTCTGCACGCGCCGCTCGAAGATTCCCGCAAGAGTGCGCTCTTCTGGCTTGCAGGCCTCTACGCGCTGTTGGCGATCGGCGTTCTAGTCTTCGCTAGCCTGGCGTCGGTGGCCGAGAGCGGGTTAGAGCTGCGGGAAGCGATCACCGCCTGGTCCTTCATCGCGCCGTCGCTGGCTCTATTGCTGGTATTCTCGGCGGCACCTCTTCTCTTCGCGTTCTACTTGAGCTTCCACGGCTGGAACTTGCTCGAGCCCGCCAAGCCTTTCGTAGGCGTGCAGCATTACATCGAGTTAGCAAGCGATGGCCTGTTCTGGAATGCCGCGAAGAACACGGCGATCTACTCGCTCTACGTGCCGGCGACGATGGTAATCGCTCTGGCTGTAGCGGTCCTGTTGAACAGGCGTATCAAGGGCGTGGCAATCCTGAGGGCGATCTTCTTTCTGCCCTATATCACCAGCTTCGTCGCCATCTCCATCGTCTGGCAGTGGATGTACGACCCAGATTTCGGCCTCCTCAACTGGGGGCTCGGTCTTGCGGGACTGGGACCGATCCCCTGGCTAAACAGTCCGGCAACGGCGCTATTGGCGCTCATCATCATGGCCGTATGGATCCACATCGGATTCCAGATGGTCATCTTCCTGGCCGGTTTGCAGTCGATACCGAACGAGTACTACGAGGCTGCGATGATCGATGGAGCCGGTCCCTGGCGGAGGTTCTGGAAGATCACGCTCCCGCTGCTTAGGCCCACGACATTCTTCGTGCTGGTCACATCAATTATCGGATCGTTTCAGGTCTTCACATTCGTCTACGTGATGACCGAGGGCGGCCCGCTCCACGCCACCGATGTCATTGTCTACCACATATACCAAAACGCCTGGCAGTTCCTGCGCATGGGCTACGCGTCCGCTATGAGCTGGGTGCTTTTCGCGGTGATCTTCTTGATCACGCTGCTGCAGTTCCGGCTGCTGGGACGGAGGATGGCACCGAGCTGATGAACGAGGTAGACGTGAACGCCCGAGGTCGTGAGAGCGGAGCGACCGTAGCCGCGAGGTCGGCACCGACGCGCGCATCCGCGGCGAATCGCCGGCGCGTCGGCACGATGTTCACGTACGCTTTGGCCGTTGGCCTCGGAGCCACGATGCTCGTTCCGTTCCTCTGGATGCTGTCGACATCGCTCATGACCGAGTTCGAGGTATATCAGTTTCCGCCCCGCATTCTCCCAAGTAAGCCGCTGTGGAGCAACTACCCCAACGCGCTCACCGCCGCTCCGTTCGGTCGCTTCTTCCTCAACTCGGGGATCATGTCGCTCCTTATCGTGTTCGGCCATCTGGCGACCGCCTCGACCGCCGGATACGCCTTCGCACGCTTGCGTTTCCCGGGCCGCGATAAGGTATTCATCCTGTTTTTGGCCAACCTGATGGTACCGGTGATCGTGCTGCTGATCCCGCGCTTCTTGCTGGTCAACGCCGTGGGTTGGGTCGACACCTATGCCGGGCTAATCGTGACCGAATTGGTGGGCGTTTGGGGAATCTTCCTCATGCGGCAGTACTTCCTGTCGATACCGCGCGACCTAGAGGACGCCGCCCGCATCGACGGTGCGAGCGAGTGGCAGGTGTTCTGGAAGGTGGCTTTGCCACTGTCTAAGCCGGCACTGGCAACGGTAGCCCTCTTCTCTCTTGTGGAAACTTGGAAGAGCTTCCTCTGGCCACTCATCGTCACCCGCTCTATGGCGATGCGGCCCGTAGAGGTGGGCATCGCCGCTTTTCACGGCCTCTACATACGCAACTGGCCGTTTCAGATGGCGGCTGCCGTCACCGCGGTCGTACCCATCCTAATCCTATTCCTCTTCACCCAGCGCTACTTCGTGCGGGGCATTCAGGTAGCTGGCCTTAAGGGGTGACCCTCGTCAGGCGAGCCACGTAACCGCCCAACTCGTCCCTGAAGACGACCTCGCAATCGAAGTCGGCACCGTTCGCGTGCGTCGCTAACGTCTCCGAGTCGACATATAGCTCACGAAACGGGGGGGCTCTTTCTCCATCATACTCAAGCTCGATCCAAGCCTCCCCGTAGTACGCTCCGTCCTCTTGCATGGGGACCTCGACGGCTGCCTCGTCCGGTTCGCCGCTTACTCGACCCGGACCGGAATCGAGGATAATCTGCCCGCCCGAGCTCATGAGCCGCGGTACATCGCGCAGGAAAAGGTCCAGCCCTTCGACCGTAGCGAGTATTCCGGTGCCGTTCATCATCATCAGGATCGTATCGAACGGGCCCGCTTTAAACTCTCTGATGTCAGCGAGTCGCGCGTCACGCGCCCCGCGGCGCCGCATGATCTCCACCGCATCGGGCAGCACGTCGATAGCGCAGACATCGAAACCACGGTCTTGAAGGTACAGGGTGTGAACGCCGGTACCGGCTCCGACATCCAGGACGCGGCCGCGGCAAAGCTCCAACGCAACGCGCTCGAAGGAAAAGAAATCGTCGGGCCCACGAAAGAACACGGCGACGGGTATCTCCTCGTGCTCGCCCAGGCTGCTGTGCAGTATGAGCGAGGCGTCGGTATCGCCCGCAAAGTAGTCACGCAGAGCCCGAGCATGCAGCTCCCGCGGGTGTGAGTATGCCACAGCTTGCCCTCCGCCTCTTCTTGAGACTCTCTATCCGGCGTACGATAAGGCCACACTCATCGCACGATATCACGCCTCTAGTCCGAGCCACCCTGAAGTGTGGCTCTATCCGATACCAATACGCAGCTGCGGACGTAGTTGCAACGCAGACTCGTAGCGAAGGCGACGTCCCATCACTTCACCTTTGAAACACCTCTGTGCGACCCTATTATGGTCTCATCGCTCCTTGTACATGCGAGCCGATATGACCCGGACAGAAGTCAGAATAGTCGGCAAGCACAACCGCGTTGGTCTAGATCGCGACGTCGCGGTTGTCACGTCATCCGTCGAGCTGGCAGGCGCGACGGCGACCTTTCACCACTACCGGGAGCGCGGCCTGTGGAGGACCGTTCTGGCAGGCTTTCCGGACGCACCGGCCCAGATCTTCATAGAGCGCGCCTTTCCCCGCTGGCGCAAGGCGGCGGAGAAGTCGTTCCTGATTCCCAACCAGGAGCGCTTCCCAATGAGACATATCGGGAGGCTCGAGTGGGTCGATGCCGTGCTCACCAAGACGAGACACGCTACGGAGGTCTTTTCCCGCTATCACGAGTCAGTGGTCCACATTGGCTTCACTTCCCCGGACAGGGGAGTTGAGGAAGTGGAAAAGGACTGGACACAGTTTCTGCACGTGGCCGGACGCAGCACGGTCAAGCGAACAGATGTCATTCTCGAGCTGTGGTCGCGCCATCCGGAATGGCCGACTCTGCATCTCGTCCAGTGCTCCGAGAATGCACCGGACACAGTGCCGCCAAATGTTCAGCTCTATGCAGGATACCTGGATGACCACGAATTGCAGCGACTGCAGAATCGGTGCGGGGTCCATCTGTGCCCGTCATTGTGCGAGGGTTGGGGACATTACATAGCTGAGGGGCTATCCTGCGGAGCGATCGTGCTGACCACCGACGCACCTCCGATGAACGAGCTGGTTACCGAGGGCCGAGGACGACTGGTCGGCTGGGATCGCGCTGAGGCACGTCATCTCGGCACCTGCTACTTTGCCCAGCCTTCTGCCATTGAGGAATCGATCGAGGACCTTCTGTGCACTTCTAAAGAGCGGCTCGTTGAGGTTGGCAAGGCCGCTCGCGCATGGTTTGAAGATAATGACGCACAGTTCCGCCATGAATTCCCAAAGACACTCACCGATTTCGGCGTCGGTGCGACCTAGTCGACCCAAGGCGGCTGAGCGGGAACGCCGAGGCCCGATGGCGGCAAGAGAGGTATTCTTCCAGGCGTGCGACTGATACTGGTAAACTCGGCCCGAGGTCCGGGTGGCGGATTGGCTTCGACTTTCGAACTAAGCCAAGGCCTGGCAGAGCGGGGACACGACCTGACCGTCGTCTGCCATCCCAAGAGCACCATCAGGGAGCCGCTCGCAGCGGATCGCCGGTTGACGACCGCGCCGGTGGCGATCCGTGCCGAACTGAATCCATACCGAGCCCTGCAGCTCGCAAGAATCATTCGCCGCGACGAGCCTGACATCGTGCTCGCTGACAAGCGAAGGGATGTCAAGTTCGCCATCGCGGCTCGGCACCTGGGCGGCCGATTCCCGATCGTGCATCGGCATGGAGGGCTCAGCGGACCCGAAAACGGCCGAATCTATAGGCACCTTTGGGGCCGTGAACTCCAGGCCATCATCGTCAACTCGTACACGCTGCGCGACCGAATGCTGGAGGCCACACCTTGGCTCGCCGACGTCTGCATCGAGGTGATACAGAATGGTAGGGATGTCTGGCGCTACCGTCCGCTGCCAAAGCTGAGAGAGCGTATGCGAGCCGAACTGGGCGTTCCGGAAGGTGCGCTTCTGGTGAGCTTCCACGGCGTGCTGGAGCCCCGCAAACACGTCGACGTGCTGGTGCGAGCGGTCGCCGAGCTACCTCGGCATCTCGAGGTCCACGCCTTGATCGTCGGCATCGGGCCGCTGTTGACGGAGACCCGCCGCCTAGCGGCAGAGCTCCGCGCTCCCGTCATCTTCGCTGGAAGCCGGACGGATATCCCAGAGGTGCTCAGCGCCGCAGACGTAGCTGCCCACCTCTCTACAGCGGAGGCTTTCTCCAACTCGGTGGTCGAGTCGATGGCGTGCGGGCTTCCGGTGATCGCCAGCGATGCTTCATGCCACCCGGAGCAGGTCGAAGACGGCGTCCACGGGGTGCTCGTTCCGCCGAGTCAGTGGACCGGCGTCGCCGATGCCATTCGCTGGCTGGCCGGTGACCCAGAGAACAGAGAACGAATGGGAAAGGCAGCTCGTGATCGCGCGACGGCGGAATTCGGCTTGGAGCGAATGACCGACCGCTACGAGGAAGTCCTGCAGCAGACCGTGGATGCCTATGCGGCTGCCGCAAGAGGGGACTCTGTCCAACCAACGTAAAGAGAAGCAGACTCAGGTCGCCGGTTTGCCCACGTACTTCTCGACCGCTAGCTCGAACTTCTCCCGCACCATTCCAACCGTAACCCGCCCCATGCCATCGTGACGATATTCCATGCTGATGGGGTAGTCCTCGCCGGGGTGGCGGGCGTAGCCGTCGACGATGAGATCGAGGTACTTGCGGTAAGGACCTGTACGTTTGGGGTTGGTGTAACCGAACAGCCCGACGACCGGCGTCTCGAGGGCTCGCGAGATATGCAACGGGCCCGTATCGGGACTGACTAAGACATCGGCACCATCGACCAGGTACAGTAGGCGACGCAGCTTGTCGCCCAGCTCGTTCATGGGCTTCGCCCGGGTCAACCCCACCACTTCGGCGGCGCAGGTTCGCTCACCCGGAGACGGTCCCCCAATGACAACCGTTTGGAAACCGAAGTCCTCTTCGATGATCTCGAGCAGCCGCGCGTAGCGTTCCGCCGGCCAGTCTTTCTTTGGCTTGCTGGTTCCGAGCACGACGGCACAGACCGGTTTCTCGATCGCCTCGAAGAAGCGCCGCTGTTCCTCACGCTCTTCTTCCGTGATCACGATCCCCCATTCTGGCTCGTCGTGCGGGATGCCCAGGTATTCAAGAAACTCGAAGTATTGGTCCTGGACGTGCTGGTTCTCGTGCGGCGGGACGCGATGCGTCGTGAACAGCCAGTTCAGGTCGCGGGCGCGACGTCGGTCGAACCCGAGCTTGACCGGTGAACGTGCGAACCACGTCAGCACGCCGGCCTTGAAGTAGACTTGCAAGTCGATCACCAGGTCGAAGCGGTGACGACGGAGCTCAGCTCGCGTCCGCGCGAACGCGCCCACTCCCCTCAGGCCGCGGTGGCGCGTGAAAAGGATGAATTCATCGATCGCGGGGTGGTTGTGGACGAGCTTATGTGGCACCGGCTGGATGACCCAGGTCAGATTCATCCCGGGAACCGCGCGACGGAGGGCGTTCGCTACCGGCAGCACGTGTACCGAGTCGCCGATGGCGCTCAGCATCACTATCGCGATGCGCGGACTGTCCGCAGTAAGCTCAGGTTTCAGCATGCTGCTCGTTATACCACGCCACGAATAGCTCTAGCCCCTTCTCGATGGGAAACTTCGGATCGAACCCCAGCAGATCACGCGCGCGATCGATGTCAGCCCACGTTCGCGGCACATCGCCCGGCTGGGGAGGTAGGTGCTCGATCTTAGGCTCGACCCCAATCGCTCCTGCCAGCAGGTCTACGAGCTCGTTGACCGAGACACTGCGCCCAGCCCCGAGGTTGACGATATCGAAGGCCGCGCCCGCTTCATCCTCGATCCTGCGTAAGGTCCGGGCGACACCGTCAACGGTATCGTCCACGTACGTGTAGTCGCGTGGAGTGGCACCGTCCCCGTACACCGTGATGGCCTGTCCAGTGGCCAGCAGGCTCGTGAACTTGTGGATCGCTAGGTCGGGCCGCTGCCGTGGACCGTAGACGGTGAAGAAGCGGAGGCAGTAGCAGGAGATGCCGTACAGATGGTAGTAGGCGTGACACAGTAGCTCGCCGGCGCGCTTCGTTGCCGCGTATGGAGACACAGGGCGATCGGCCGCCTCATCTTCCTTGAACGGTCGTTGGTCGCTGCGGGCGCCGTACACCGAAGACGACGAGCCAAAGATCATCAAGTTCGCTCCCGAACCTCTCATCGCCTCTAGTAGCCGCACCGTGCCCATGACGTTGATATCGTAGTACTCCTCGGGCTGCAGGATCGACGGGCGCACACCTGCCCGCGCTGCAAGATGGATCACGGCCTCAGGTCCGGCTTCATCGAATAGCCCATCGAGAAATCCGGAGTCGCGAAGATCGCCCTCGGCAAAACCGAACCGCGGATGCGATCGCGCCTTCTCGAGGTTTGACTCTTTGATGGACCGCGCGTAGAACGGATCGAAGTTGTCCATTCCCCACACGGTGTAGCCGTCGTCCAGAAGGCGTTCCACCAGATGGGAGCCGATGAAACCGGCTGCGCCGGTCACCAGCACACATTTGTTTCGTCTGTCGTTGTTCATTTAGGTGATGGTGTGGGTAAGCAGAATAACTACGTTCGTCGGCTCCAAGTTAACGACATCTGAACGTTCCCGACAAACCTGTCCGCAAGACTGAGAGGACCGCGGACGTCGCTCTCCTGCGAGGGCTGCCGGAGGCGCCTGCGGCGCGACGGTGTGCCGACGACCGAGCGTTGAGGGCGGGAGCTACACCGCCAGTGCGTTCGCGGCCATCTCGTAGTCTTCCGGTCGCACGTAGAGGACGTAACCGAAACTCCCTTTGCCGTCGGTTACACCGCTGGAGGCGAAGACGTTTACCTTCGCCTCGTACAACTTCTCGTGGATCCCCGCCAGGGCCCCCAGTTCGTCATCGCCGTGAACTAGCAGGGCCCGGTGCGGTCCGTCCAATTCGAGTCCCGCCCGCGTGGCCTCGCTCGCCATCTTCAGTGCGTCTTCCGGAAACAGGGCAAGCTGAGTGTGCACGGGGCCGATTGGGACCGCCGTGAAGGCGAGCATGTTCAACCCCAGATCGGCGAGCTGCGAGAGCAACTTGTACGCCTCACCTGGTACATCCTCCACCCTGGCGTAGAAGTAATCGACTCGTCGGACCTTGACTGGCATGACTTCTCCTCCGGGCCAACGGCCCGCTTCACTCCTTGAAGGACCAATTGACGATTGGCATGACGGCCAGTACGCCTCCTTCCTTCATGATGTAAAGTGCGATTCGCCATCGCAGTTCCGCCAGGGGCACCGTCTGCCAACCAGAACCATGCTCTTGGGCAAAGAAGACGATCGCTATCAACGCGATCGGCGAAAACAAAACGCCTGACCGAGCCCGCCCCGCAGACTATCGGGAGTGCGAGCCAGCACTCAGTGCTCAGTCAGATGATAGGCGAGCACTCGATTGTCGAGGAATGTCGGTATGATCAACAGATTCTCACCACGAATGTACTCGAAATCGGCGCTGTTCACGCCCTCGCCCATCGTGTCGAGAACCTCTACGACTTCGCCCGCAGGCGAGATCACGTACGTCTGGCCCTCCCAGTGCGAGACGATGTAGTTGCCTCGATTGTCTACCCTGATGCCGTCTATGATGCCCGCGCCCAAGCAGACGACGCTGCGGACGCTCTTATCACTCAAGTTCACGGCCTTCAACATTCCGTCGCCCGAGTTGCCGACCAGCAGCTCGCCCTCATGAATGAAGAGGCCGTTCGCCCTCACGATCTCCTCCCCGTCTAGCCAGACCTCCACCGCACCGTCCTTGAACCGGAAGATGCGGCTGTCAACGTGCAAGGACGGTCGAGTGTCCGACATATAGATGCTGCCGTCGGCGTCGATGACCAGGTCGTTCAAGAAGTCGGAGTCCGGTATCGGATATCGGTTCAAGATCGCCCCGGTCTCGAGATCGATTTCAGTGAGGACTCCGCGCTCGGTGGTGTAGAGCCTCTCATCATGGATACCCATGCCGGTGGGCGCGTTCAGATCCGACACCCAGTTCAGCTCCTCGATCACACCGTCGAGCGCGACCTTCGAGATATAGCCAGTGAAATCCGGGGTTGCCCCGTAGCGATAGTCGAAGCTGCTAACGTAGAGGATCTCCCTTTCAGGATCGTACAGCACCGACTCGGGCGTGAGGAACTCCTTGGGCGTCTCCCAGGCTTTGGTGACCCGGCCGTGCTCTTCGAGCGGCCGCTCGAGCTCCGGCTCCGCCCGGGCCGTGAACCCCCACCCGCCGAAGGTCTCGGTGACCATCATGAGGATCTCGTTCAGGCCCTTCTCCAGTGTCACGTGAACAGCGTCGTTCAGACCGACTATTCCCAGGAACGAGGGATCCCGATGCTGGTATGCGCTGTTCCCCGAGAACACCTTCTTGCCGTTCAGGAATAGGTCGACCTCATCGCTGTAGCCGAAATCCAGGGTGATCTCCTGCTTCTCGTCTGAACGAACGACCGTTCGCGCGAGCACCAAATCAGGATCCTGCCCGGTTCGACCGTGGTAACGTGCGATATCTACCAAACCCGACTTCTCAGGCGTTACCTTCTGCCAATTGGACAGGAAAATGGCATAGAAGTTCGGGTAGTCGTCCCGGTTAACACGCTGCGCCGGGTAGACGCGCGAGATCTCCCAATCCATCAGCGTACCAGGCGGTGTTTCCACCTCGGGCGGCTGCTCGAACGCCAGCCCCTCGTCAGCCGCGTAGCTGAAATTCGAGAAGCACGCGGTGGTGTTCCTGGGACCCAGCACGCCCACCGTCCCCTGGCTGATCCCATGTTTGAGGTCGGTGATGACGAGCGCCGGCTTTGGGTTATCGCCGATGAACAGGCGTGCCTGCTCGCCGTTCACCTCCAGTTTGAGATGTATCCACTCACCGGCGGGGATCTGGGCCCCCGCGGTATAGCCTTCCCCATTGTAGAGCTGCCAACCTGCTATCCCATTGATCACCGGCGTGTACTGGACGGCATCCGGGTAGAGGCCGGCGCGATGGGGCCGCACGTATATGCGCTCGTAGTTCTGCTCCGACTCCATCCGGAAGATGAGCCCCGGATAGGACCGCGATCCGTCGACCGCAACGTCGACCTCGATCACGCCGTTCTGGAATGCCACGTCGCTCAGATACGCGGCGCCGGAGAGACACGGTCGGCCGAAGAGGTCCGTTGACTCGGCGTTCACCAGGTTCCAGCGATCGGATTCGAGCCCGATCACGTTTTCCTGCGCGCTCGCCGACCGTGTCGACAGGAAGGTGGTGAGGATCAGGAAAAGCAGATATGTGAGGTCGACGGCAATGAAGCGGCTGGCATCGAACGACTGAATGCGAGTAGATGGATAGCAGGGTGGACGCATGGGCTTCTCCTCGTCGATTCGTGAGAGTTCTCGCTCGCCGACGATTTCATGCGTCCCACCTGCCCGCTATAGACTGACTACGCGCGCATCGTCGGCGAAGTTTCGGTTCTGTCCGCGGCTCGACCGGGAGCGGGGAACAGCACGCTCATGGTCCTGTGCCGCGCTCGGTATCAGCAACCCCTAAGGTACTTAGGCCGGATGGTCAGATGGCCTCTCCGGTCATACACTTCCGTAGGTGTCAGCAGCGTCTCCTCGAACGGTTCGAGAGGAGGTGGATCCCCCTCTTTGCACCACATGTCCACGGGTTGTTCGGGGCGCAAGCGCACAGATCCTTCAGCCAGCTCGAGCACCACCATATCGCCCAGAGCGGTGCGAATGATCTCTCCTGCGTAAAGCCGCTCCACTCGCGGTTCTTCCACCCGGCCGATCTCTACCCAGACCGGTTCGGGGAATGGGTCTTCGGGCAGCAGGAACCAGCCGTCTTCGCGTTCCAAGAAAGTCTGGTGGAAGTACGGTCCGTAGCCCCAATCCCGATCGTAGAGATCCGGAGAGAATGCCTGTGCCCGAGACTCTCCGACCGGCAAGTAGTGAGCTGTCAGGCCGCGCCCGGGAACGGCGGAGACGATGATCGTCCCCAACCGTTCCGCCGCCAGGTCGGGTCCGTGCATGGCCGGGAAGGCCAGGATCATGGGCGACGTCTTTTCGGCCTCGCACTTGGTCCACTCCTCGATCCGATCGACCGAAGGTTCGCCGCAAAGAGTGGAAAGGCGGTTCTCGTTTTCCAGCCAGCCTAGCACGGCGGTAGAGAAGAGGCCGACCCAACCAGGCTCGCGAGGCCTAGTCTCTTGCTGTCCGAGCAGTGCGCCCGGCATGCTAGCGACGATCGCCATCGCGCAGAAGATGGGGAGAGTTGATCTCGACATATCTCTTAAGATGGTCCTGTTGAGTAGCCGGGGCTAGCCACGTACGCGCTTGTTGCGCCGGCTCCGACCGCCTTATTATGCGACCCTGGATCGAATTCAAGCCAAGATCATTACACCCAGAAACCGAAGGCCCATCATGATTCCTCGGAGCACCGTGCTCATCGCAGCCCTGACGATCCTCGCCTGCCAGGCGCCGCCGCCGGACCGTGAGACGCTTCACAGCCAGCTACCCGACCGGCCGTACAGCGGTGTCGTCCGTGCGGGCGACACCTTCTACTTCTCCGGCAAGGTCGGTGTCACCGACGAGACCCGGGCTATGACCGAGGGACGGACCGCCGCTGAGGTCCGCAATATCATGGAGTCGTTCAGCGAACTGTTCGCGGAGCTCGGACTCGAGTTCAGCGACGTGGTTCAAGGGAGCGTCTTCCTGGCCGATGTGAACGACTACGGCGCCATGAACGAGGTCTACGGCGGGTACTTCACGCAGGATCCACCCGCAAGGACCACCGTAGCCGTGGCGGCGCTTCCCGGGGGCGCGAACGTGGAAATTGCGTTCGTCGCCGTGCGCACGGCACCCTAGAATAGCATGGCCTGGCAATTCTTCTGGGACCTGGTGCTGGTCGGGATCGTGGTGCTCATCGCGACGCGAGTAGGCGTGGTTCTGGACCGCGACCCACGTTTCACCACGCCCGTCAAATGGGCCATCCTGATCGGCCTCGTCCTGGCTTGTGCTCTCTTCCTGTCGCTGTACCGCCTGGCGGAACCATGAGGAAGGCTCCCATGATTTCGATGTCCGCGACACGATATGTCGCTTTGGCCGCGATACTATCACTGGCCCTCGCCGTTCAGGCTTCGGCGCCTGCCTTCGCGCAGGAGAAGCCCGCCACCGAAGTCACGGCGAAGGTAGACAAGATCTTCGCCCAGCTCGATCTTCCAAACTCACCTGGTTGCGCCCTCGGCGTTATCAAGGACGGCAAGTTCGTCTATCGGCGCGGCTACGGAATGGCGAGCCTGGAGTACGATATCCCGCTCTCGTCCGAGTCGGTCTTCTACATCGGCTCCACGTCCAAGCAATTCGTCTCTGCCAGCATCTTGCTGGCCGCGGAACAGGGGCACCTGTCGCTGGACGACGACATCCGCAGGCACATGCCGGAGATCCCGGACTACGGCGAGACGATTACGATCCGACATCTGATCCATCATACCAGCGGCCTGCGCGACTACCTGACGCTCTGGAGTCTGGCCGGCGAGAACATCGAAGACATTCATTCGGCCGATGATGCCCTCCAGATGATCGCACGTCAGAAAGCGCTCAACTTCGGGCCCGGTGATGAGTACCTGTACAGCAACTCGGGCTACCTCCTTCTGTCGGTGATCGTCGAGCGGGCAACGGGCAAATCGCTGCGCGAGTTCTCCG
>JBDHHL010000048.1:0-14850 GCA_039589375.1 Gemmatimonadota bacterium
AATCTCGCCTACGCTTCGCAGATCGAATAGGCAATCATAAGGGGAATACGAAGTAACCAGTCAGGCTAAGCAACAAGTCCCTGCAGCGCGCTTCGAATCCACGGTAAGAGGTGCTCGAAGTCGCAGCACCCCTCCTCCAGCAGTCCGATCAGGAACGCGTGGGCTTCGTGCGGGTCCACAACCAGCCTCCATCCGTTCAGCCGGAGGAAGACCTCAGTAGCGAAGAACGCCACCCGTTTGTTGCCGTCGACGAAGGGGTGGTTCATGATCAGGCTCTCGAAGAGCGCCGCGGCCATCTCAGGGAGATCTTCGTAGTACCCCGTCTGCGGCCTGTAGAGAGCGCTCTCGAGTAATCCCAGGTCTCGCACCCCAGGCGGTCCGCCAAACCGGGCTAACAGCGCCTCGTGGATAGCTAGGACTTCGTCGACGGTCAGGTGAAGGACCGTATTACTCGGCAAGGAGGCGACCCAACTCTTCGTTCTCGTTCATCGAGTCCTCTAGGTGCTCGAGGACCACGGGGCGGACGCGCCGGCGCCTGAGAAACTCGCGGATGGCCTCGGTAAGCAGTCCGGAGATGCTCTGGTGGGATTCATGTGCGAGGGCCTTCAGCTCCTCCCAAACGCCCTCGTCGACTTTCGAGCTAATCTTGACAGCAGTCATGGCAACCTCGGTGTCCTGACATGTCAAGATATGTCAGGACGACCCCCGTTGCAAGACTCACCCGTCCTCTGGGCCAGAGCGTCTCTGGCCCAGAGGGGCAGCGAGACGGCAAGATCTGTCGACGCAGAGGCAGCCAGTCTCAGTGCCGGAACAGCCGCCGCCCGGTGAACACCATCGCGATGCCGTGCTCGTCGGCGGCGGCGATGACCTCTTCGTCGCGGATCGAGCCGCCGGGCTCCACGACGGCGGTGACGCCGGCTTCGGCCGCGGCATCGACGCCGTCACGGAACGGGAAGAACGCGTCGGAGGCCAGCACACACCCCTTGCCGGGATCGTGCCCGGCCTCGGCGGCCTTGATGCCGGCAAGCTTCGACGCATCGACCCGGCTCATCTGGCCGGCTCCGATGCCGATCGCCATCTCGTCGCGGGCAAGCAGAATCGCGTTCGACTTGACGCCCCAGATGGCGGCCCACGCAAAGCGCAGGTCGCGCATCTCCTCGTCGTTGGGTTTCCGCTCGGTCACGACGCGCCAGCCCTCGTCCTCGCCCGGATAAGGCGGGTCGGACCGGGTCTGCAGCAGCGCGGCTCCCGGCACGCCCCGCAGTTCCAGCTTGCCCACCAAATGACCCCGGGCGACGAGATACTGGACCGGGTCTTCGGGGAAGGTGAGGATGCGCAGGTTCTTCTTGGACATCAGCCGTTCCATCGCCGTATTACTGAAGCTGGGAGCCACGACGCACTCGACGAACAGCTCGGCGAGCGACTCGGCCGCGGCGCCGTCCACCTCGTGGGTGATGGCGATGACCGACCCGAATGCGCTGGTCGGGTCGGTCGACAGAGCTCGCTTGTAGGCCTCGACCACGCTATCACCCATCGCTATCCCGCACGGCGTAGTATGCTTGATGATAGCGCAGGCGGGGCGCTCCGACTTAGCGAACGGCGACAGCGACATCAACGCGCCATCCAGGTCGAGGATGTTGTTGTACGAGAGCTCCTTCCCATGATGCTGTTCCAGTGCCGCGATGCCGCGTTGGCCGGATGTGTCGGAGATCCGATAGAAAGCCGCCTCCTGATCCGGATTCTCTCCGTACCGCAAATCCTGGAGCTTCTGGAACCGAACGGTGAACTCGCCCGGGAACTCGCGGACCCCGGCGCTGAGATAGTTGGATATCGCCGAGTCGTATCCGCTCGTGTGACGGAAGACCTTCACCGCCAGCCGGCGCCGCCACTCTAGATCGCTGTCCCCGGACTCGAGGTGCTCCAACGCCTCCGGGTAGTCGGCGGGGTCGCAGATGATCGTGACGTGCGGGTGGTTCTTGGCCGACTCGCGCAACATCGTCGGTCCGCCGATATCGATTTGCTCGAGCGCGTCGGCGATGGTCACGTCTGGTTTCGCAACTGTTTCCTCGAACGGATAGAGGTTGACGGCCACGACGTCGATGGGCTCTATCCCCTGCTCTTCGAGCTGCTTCATGTCGTCCGGGTTGTCGCGGCGCGCGAGGATGCCGCCGGCAATCACCGGGTGCAGCGTCTTGACTCGACCGCCCATGATCTCGGGGAAGCCGGTCACCTCGCTTACGCCCCTCACCGGTACGCCCTCTTCCCTCAACTTGCGAGCGGTGCCTCCGGTGGAGATGATCTCGAAACCCAGGTCGACCAGCCCGCGGGCGAACTCGACGATGCCCGTCTTGTCATAGACACTCAGTACGGCGCGTGGCACATTGCCCTCCTGTTGATTATCGCTTCCAGGCCGGCGCGACGCTTCCCAGCGACGCGCCCTCTTCGGTCAACTGAAATCCGACGTCGCCGGTGATGAAGCCGCTCTTCCGAATCCGGCGTTCTTCGAGCAATTCTACCTCCCCGCGGGCCAGGGCTCCCAGCACGGCTGGGTAGAGACGGTGCTCGTACTTGAGCACCCGGGCGGCCAGCGTGTCCGGCGTGTCTCCGGGCAGGACAGGCACGGGCCACTGGGAGATGATCGGTCCAGTATCGTAGCGCTCGTCCACGAAGTGAATCGTCGGGCCCGAGACGGCGACTCCGGAATCGAGCACCGCCACGTGGACGTGGTGCCCCCACATCCCCGTCCCACCGAACGTAGGTAATGGCCCGGGATGGATGTTTATGATCCGCCCCCGGAACGCCTGAACAACTGTCTCCGGCACCAGCTTGAGGAACCCCGCCAGCGCGACCAGGTCGATGCGATGTTCGCGCAAGGCGCCGAGCAGCGCATCGGCGAACGCGTCCGCCGTGTCGTATTCTTTCGGCCGAACCACCGCCGTCGGCACGCCCGCCTTCTCGGCCCGCTCCAGTGCTCCGATGCCGGGTCTGTCGCTAACCACGAGGGCTATGCGTGCCGACGGATCGGGGCTTCCATCGGCGCCGAACGTGTCGATGAGAGACTGGAGGTTGGTGCCTCCGCCGGAGGCGAACACGGCAACTGCTGGGATACTGGACACTACCCGCCTCCTATTCCGAAAGGCCTACCGTCAACCATCGTGCTCGCTCTTCAAGCTCGCCAGAATGCGATCCGCTGCCTCGGCCAGGTCATCGACGAACTGTATGTGGTCGACATCCGGCGGTGCGCCTTGACCGGCGGCGCCCGTTCGGACGATGTAGCCTGTGCCTCCCACCCGCTCGGTCACGGCCACATCTCGCCAGCGGTCGCCGACGTAAAAGGAGCGGGACAAGTCGACGGACAAGTCCCGCTCCGCTCTCCGGTACATACCTTCGCGGGGCTTGCGACAGTCGCAGGCCCCGGTGACGTCCGGATGGTGCGGACAATAGTAGACGCGATCCAAGTGGACGCCCTGTTCCTGGAGCATATGCTCCAACCGCTGGTGCACGGCCTTGTAGTCCTCCAGCGAAAACAGGCCTTTGGCGATGCCCGACTGGTTAGTGACGAGCACCGCCCTGAGACCGGCTTCCTGAAGCCGGCGCACAGCGTCCACCGCGCCCGGTATCAGAAACACATCCGCCGGGTTGCCGAGGTCGCCACGTTCCTCGATCACCGTACCGTCACGATCGATGAACGCCGCTCTCTGGTCAACCGCCACCCTATCCATCCCCTCTCAGTGCCCTTGATACGACGTCGATGAACTCTTCTTCCTCTGCGTGCGATACCGTGCGTGGGTCGAGCAGCAGTGCGCCGTCGCGGACGCGGCCTATGACCGGCGGGTCGCCCGCGCGGCACGCCGCTTCCAGCTCCTGTTCCGACCGGTCCGGCACCGAGATCCTCAGCACCCACGATTCGAGCTCGACCCCCGGATAGGACCCGCCACCGACCTCGGCCGTTTCCGCGACCACACCGATACGCGCCCGCGGGGTCTTCACGCGCAGGTTCGAGGCGACCTCCTCCGCACGCGCTTTCAGCGATCCGGCATCCGCGCCGATCATAGCGACCGCAAGAACCTCCGACCGAACCGTCTCAGGATCGCGCCACAGCCGCAGCGTCGCCTCCAGGGCCACCAGCGTCAGCTTGCCCACCCGCACCGCGCGCAGCAGCGGGTTCCGCCGCAACCGGTCGATCAGGTCGGCGCGCCCGAGGATCACGCCGGCCTGCGGGCCGCCCAGCAGCTTGTCGCCGCTGAACGTGACGAGGTCGGCTCCTGCCCGAAGCGAAGCGCGGACGTTGGGCTCCCAGGGAAGCCCGAGCGCCCGATCGGCTTCGAACAGCAGGCCCGATCCCAGATCGTGGACCACCGGCACCTCGTACTGCCGGCCGATCCCCACCAACGTCTCGATGACCACTTCGCTGACGAACCCGGACTGCCGGAAGTTCGAGCGGTGCACCTTGAGGAGCACGCCTGTTTCGGGACCGATTGCCGCCTCGTAGTCCCGCGCGTGCGTCCGGTTCGTCGCGCCTACCTCGCGGATGCGGGCCCCGCTCTTGGCGATGATCTCCGGTACACGGAACGATCCGCCGATCTCGACCAATTCGCCGCGCGACACAACGACCTCGCTCCCTTCGGCCAACTCGTTGAGCGCGAGCACGACGGCTGCGGCGTTGTTATTGACGATTAGAGCGCCACCGGCACCGGTGAGCTCGGTCAGCAACGAAGCGCAATGGTCGTGCCGTGAGCCGCGCGCCCCGCGCTCGATATCGTACTCGAGGTTGCTGTAGCCGAAGGCAGCGGCGACCAGCGCTTCGCGGGCAGCGGCCGAGAACGGAGCGCGGCCCAGGTTCGTGTGCAAAGGGATCCCGGTCGCGTTGATGACCCGCCGGAGCGACGGTCGGTCCATGGCGCGAAGCTCTTCCCGGGTCGCCTCAGCTAGCTCAGCCTCTTCGGGAGGACTCGACCGCCGTCCAGCCGACAGCTCGGCGCGTACCCGCTCGAGCACGCGCCTCAGCGCACCCAAGACCAGGGAACGCGGTCGGCTTTCGAGCAACTCGATGAAGTCGCTCGACTGAAGCAGTGAATCGACGCTCGGAATTCGCCGGCGTAGCTCGTCCATGAGAAGCGTTCTGTGCCGCCTCAGCCGGGCGGTGGGCCCGGTGGTTCGGGCGGTTGCTCGGGTTCTTCCGGTTCCGGTTCTATCGGTTCAAAGGACCTTTCGCCGCTGCCTTCGAGCCCATTCAGGTTCATCAGCCTTCCCACGCGAACGACGTGCGTGCCGGGCGGGATACGAGCGCTGGTGACGATGTAGATCCGCTGGTCCGGTAGCCTGGCAGGCTCCTCGACCTCTACCCCTTCCTCCTGACCGGCCTCCTCCGGCGCCTCTAGCGCGGGCGGCGGCTGAGCCGCCGGGGCCTCGGGTTCGACTGCCAGACTGTCGGCTCCCGCAGCCAACGAGTCGGCCACAGCCAACGAGTCGGCCACAGCCAGCGAGTCAGCCAACACCGCTGCCAGCGAATCGGCCAACGCAGCTGCCGCCGAGTCGGCCTGCGCCCGGCGCACCTGTTCCACCGAATCCCGCCAGACGGTGTACTGCCAAGCGTGTAGGACCGTATCAAGCGGGATCGGGACGCTGTCCGCTAGTGCGAAGATCTCTACGTCGTCCGTACTGAGCGGGGCCTCCGGATCGAGATAGCCGTCGAACTGCAACTCGACGATCATCGTATCGACCGGCTGCAACTCCGCCAGCTGCGGTCCTACGGTGTCGTGGTGAAAGACCTGGAAGTCCAGAGCCAGCGTATCCGTCGCCCCGAGGCTGACCCGGACGGTGTCCGAGCGGTCGAAGTCGTCAGCGGTTTGGCTGTTGTTGACGTCGTCGTAGCCGATGGCGAGGTACTCACCTTCGGGAAAGGTGCCGAACCCGAAGGCGCCTATGCTATCACCGACACTACCGTACCGCAGAGTGTCAGGGAGCCGAACCATGTCTATGCGGCCGCCGCGCAGCGGTTCGGCGGTTATGCGATCGTATATGATTCCGTGCACCCGATTTTCGGTAATCGGTATGCCGGTCGAGATCACGTGCTCGATGGGTTCTTCGATTCTGTTCTGGAAAAGGTCAGCGATGACCGGCTCGATGCGAATATGATAGATTCGGTCGGCGATCCAACCCTCGCGCGGACGTACGCGAAGCTCCGGGCCGCCTTTCTTGACCCGAGTGCGATCCCCGAGCGGATACACCGTCGTCGAGCCCTGCACACCCCGCTCCGAGATCGTCTCGTCGAAAATAAACCGGACTTCGTCCTCGAGTCCGGGAACCACCGCGAAGCTGTCGGGCTCGACGGCTATCAGCGTAGGCGGGATCGAATCCTCGGGGCCGCCCGGCGGCGCCGCCACGTGAGCACATCCGTCCAGGCTTGCGAGTGCCGACAGAAGAGTGAGCGCGACCGCTCCCACGACCAGACTGGCCTCGGTCGCCCCGGTCCGCGGCTTGATGCACACGGGCTATTCGCCCTCCAAAGACCTGCGCTTCTCCGTCACCCTCTCGAGCTGCTCCTTCAGATCCAGAAGCTTCTCGCGTGCCTGCTCCACCACGTCGGCTGGAGCTTTGGCCACGAAGCCCTCGTTGGCCAAACGATGCTCGGAGCGCTCGACCAGCTGCCGCAGCTCGTTCACCTGTTTGTCCAGGCGCGCCCGCTCGCGCTCGAGATCGACGAGGCCTTCCAGCGGGACATGAACTTCCGCACCGGATGTGAGCACCGCTATCGCGTCGGCACCGGTCTCCCGCGCCTCGCCGTCCAGCCTCAGATCGGCGATACCACCCAGCCTCAGTGTCGAGTCCCATTCAGCCGCGATCGCCTCACGCAGCTCGTCATCGAGGGAGCGTACCTCGACCTCGATCTTGCGGCTGTGCTCGACGTTGTACTCGCTGCGGATGTTGCGCACCGCGCCGAGCATCTCCTGGAGGATAGCGACGCGTGATTCGGCCGCCGGGTCGTCCCATTCGGTCTGCGGCTCTACCCACGCACTGATCATGATGCTCTCGGCTTCACGGTTGGGCAGCCGCAGCCACAGTTCCTCCGTGATGTACGGCATGACCGGATGAAGCAGCCTCAGGATGCGGTCGAGCACTTCGCGCAGCACCGAGCGCGCCACTTCCCGGGCCTCGGGGTCGGATTCGTCGTACAACCGTGACTTGACGATCTCCAGGTACCAGTCGCAGAACTCGCTCCAGAAGAAGCGATAGACCCCGGCAGCCACTTCGTGAAGTCGAAAACGCTCGAAGTTCTCGGTTACGTCGCGCGTGACCCTGTTCAAGCGCGACAGTATCCACCGATCGGACAGCACCAACTTGTCACGACTCGGCACGTCCGCGACGGGTCCGCCCTCCAGATGCGGCAAAGCCAGGCGCGACGCGTTCCAGATCTTGTTCGCGAAGTTGCGCCCGACATGGAACGACTCCTCCAGATCCTCGTAGTTGAGCTGCAGGTCGGCGCCTATGCCCAGGCCGTTCATCAGCGTGAAGCGCAGCGCGTCGGCTCCGAACAGGCTCACCACCTCGAGCGGATCGATGCCGTTGCCGATCGATTTCGACATGCGCCGGCCCATGTGGTCGCGCACGGTCCCGTGCAGGTGCACGTCCTGAAACGGGACTTCGCCCATGAACTCCAGGCCCGACATGATCATGCGGGCGACCCAGAAGAAGAGAATCTCGGGCGCCGTGACCAGCGTGTGACCCGGATAGAACTTCTTCACGTCGTCGGTCGCATCGGGCCAGCCCAGCGTAGTGAACGGCCAGAGCCACGAGGAGAACCATGTGTCGAGGACGTCGGCGTCCTGCTCGATGTCGCCGCCGCATTCGGTGCAGGAGTCGGGATCCTCGTGCCGGACGAGCATGGCGCCGCACGACTTGCAGTACCAGACCGGGATCCGGTGGCCCCACCACAGCTGACGCGATATGCACCAATCGCGGACGTTCTCGAGCCAGTGCTCGTAGACGCCTCCCCAGTGCTCGGGTGTGAAGCGCAGGTCGCCGTTTCGGTACGCCGCGAGCGCCGGCTCGGCCAGCGGCTTCATCCGCACGAACCACTGCTCGGACACGCGCGGCTCGACCGCCGTGCCACAGCGATAGCAGTGCCCGACCGAGTGCATATGCGACTCGATCTTCTCCAGTAGCCCCCGTTCCTCCAGCTCCTTCACCACCGCCTCGCGGGCGGCGAAGCGGTCCATGCCACGGAACCGCTCCGGCACCGCATCGCCGAGCGACGCATCCTCGTTGAAGATGTCGATCTGCTGGAGGCCGTGTCGAAGCCCGATCTCGAAGTCGTTCGGATCGTGCGCCGGCGTGACCTTGACGAGGCCCGTGCCGAACTCGGGATCTACGAACTCATCCGCGATGACCGGGATCTCGCGCTCGGCGACGGGTAACAAGACGTTTTTGCCGACGAGGTGCTGGTGGCGGTGGTCTCGCGGGTGGACGGCTACGGCGGTATCGCCGAGCATCGTCTCGGGCCGCGTAGTCGCCACGACCACGAAGTTCGTCTCGTCGCCGATGATTGGGTAGCGCTGGTAGTAGAGCTTCCCTTTCAGGTTTGCGTGCTCTACCTCCTCGTTGGCAAGCGCCGTCGCACAACGCGGACACCAGTTGACTATGTAGTTCCCCCGATAGATCAGCCCCTTCTCGTACAGGCGGACGAACACCTCGCGCACCGCTTTGCTGGGGCCGGGGTCGAGCGTGAAGCAGGTGCGGTCCCAGTCGGCCGAACTGCCGATCGCCTTGAGCTGCTCGAGTATCGTGCCGCCTGTCTCGTGCACCCATCGCCAGACGCGCTCGACGAAGGCCTCCCGGCCGAGGTCCCAGCGCGTCTTCCCCTCGGCGGCGAGCTGACGCTCGACGACGTTCTGCGTGGCGATCCCTGCGTGGTCGTAGCCGGGTACCCAGAGCGTTTCCCTACCCTGCATGCGGCGCCAGCGGATCAGCACGTCCTGGATGGTGTTGTTCAGGCCGTGCCCCATGTGCAGGCTGGCAGTCACGTTCGGCGGCGGCATAACGATGACGTACGTATCGTTGTCGCTGCTGGCGTCGGCGCCGAAGTAGCCCCGCTCCAGCCAGCGCGAGTAGCACGCCTCCTCGAATGACCGAGGGTCGAATCGCGAGGGCAGCTCGGCTCGGCTTGCCTTTCCGTTTTCCATCAAGTCGCCACTTTCCTCGGCCCTTGTACCCCGCAACTAGGGGCGCCAGCACGGCGCCGCCGAGACGCAGGCACCTGGTATCGGTGATGAAGCTCTAACTTATCTTGAAAGGACGGCGTTGCAATCGGGGGGCTCGGACGCGCAGCTCAGCGGGTCTTCGTGGTGTCCCTCTTGGCCTCTTCTCGGGCTTTCTCTTCCCGCTCGCGGATCGCCTCCCTCCGGTCATCGAACGTCTCGTCGATCGCGGCCTGACCGGCCTGACGCTGGATCGCGTCGTAGTCGCGGAGCATGCCCTCAGCCTCGCGACCGGGGCCCACGTAGAACGGCAAGGGCAGCGTGATAGGCCCCAGGTGAATGCGTCCAGGCGAAACTCCCCACTTGTTCCCTTCCTCGCCGACGGTCCAGTCCATCGCCTCCGCCTGCCGAATGATCTCCGCGGCCACGCTGTCATCGTACGCTTCCAGCATGGCGTACAGCCGCTGCCTCACCGCCTCCGCCCGCTGCTCAGGCGTCAGGTCCGGGCGGTTGCGCACGAACGGCGTGACGAGCCAGAGCCGCCAGTCGCCGATACGCGGACGCAGGCGCTCCGCCGCCGTCAGCCTGGGCTCGGTCACGCCTTCGGTCACCTCCGGAGCCGGTTCCTCGGGCTCCGGCTCCGGTTCGGGGACCGGCTCCGGTTCGACCTGCGGCGTCTCTGTGATTCGGAACTCGATGGCCCGCATCCCCTCCGGCTGAGCCGTGACGATCGGGGGCGGGGGGAAGCCCACCGGCTCCATATACCGGATGATCAGTGGGGAAAGTCGAACTACGAGGATGTGAAAAAGAACGGACACGATCAGGCCAGTGGAGACCGCAATCCTGTATCGGCGTGCCCGCTCGCGGGTTACGGACAGCGTCTTCCGCTCAGGCTCCACGTCGCCAGAGGTAGACTTCTCGGGAGGCGCGCCTGGTGGTCCAAGAAGCGTTAAGAGGATCACGGTTCCTGATACTCCAAGCGCGCCATCCTGTTCCGGTTACAGTACTTTCGCCACGCGCTGGGCGGCTTCGCGCAGACGCTCGGCAGGTTGGGTCAGCGCGACCCGGATGAACCCTTCACCTCCCTCTCCCATGCCGGTACCCGGGAAGAGAACAACGCCGGACTCGATGAGGATCCGCCGGGCGAAGTCGACAGACCGCTCCCCGCCGGGAATGGGAACCCAGATGTACATGGTCGCTCGCGGACTGTCGACCTCGAAGCCCGCCTCACGGAACGCCTGCACCGCCGCGTCACGCCGCTCTTGGAAGATCGCCACGTTCTTCGGGACGAACTCCTCCCAGACCTTCAGGCTCGCCACTCCGGCAGCCTGTACGGCAAGGAACACGCCCGTGTCGTAGTAGACCTTGACCTTGGTCAGCGCCTGTACCGTCTCCTTGTGCCCCGCCACCCAGCCGATCCGCCATCCTGTCATGTTGAACGTCTTCGACAGCGAGTGAAATTCGACGGCGACCTCCTTGGCGCCATCAAACTGCAAGACACTCGGCGGTCGGTATCCGTCATAGGCGATCTCCGAGTAAGCGTTGTCGTGCACCAGCAACAGGTCGTGACGGCGGCAGAACTCTATCGCATCCTGGAGGTATTCCTCCGTTGCGACGCCGCCCGTCGGGTTGTTCGGATAGTTGAGATAGAGGATCTTCGCGCCGGGCAGCTTGTCCGCCGGTACCTGCGACCAATCGAGCAAGTATCCAGTCTCGCGTTTCAGCGGCACCTTGATTACTTCTGCGCCCAGCATGTGTGCGCCGCCGAAATACGGATAGTAGCCCGGGTCCGGCACGATCGCGCCATCGCCACGATCGAGGTAGACGAGCGGCAAATGCGCCACTCCTTCCTTGGTGCCAATTAGAGGCAGCAACTCGTCGAAGGGGTCGACTTCGATGCCGAAGCGTTTGTTCATCCACTCGGAGATAGCTACGCGGAACTCGGGCAGACCGCGTTGGAACGGATAGCGGCTGTACTTCTCAATGGTAACTGCGTGCTGAATCGCTTCGATCGTCTCGCGCGGCGGCATCTGGTCGGCGTCGCCAGCGCCCAGATCGATGACGTCAACGCCTTTCTCCATCAGCTCCGCTTTGATCTTCGGTACATCGGCCAGAGCATAAGGGGGCAAGGAAAGAAACTGTTCTGAGAACTTTGGCATCTCGTGTACCTCTCCCGTCGAACGTGGACGATGAGCCGCGCCTGGCTCCCGCTCGGCTTTCAGCGTCCGTAGCGGGCGCGGCCGAGCCCTCCCGAACCTTGAAAGCTATCGGTCAGGCCCAATGTGGGCTAGTCAGGTCTTGAGATGCTTCTTCTTGGCGGCCGGGAACAGGACATTGTTGAGGATCAGCCGATAACCGGGCGAATGAGGGTACAGATCGAGATCCGTAGGCGGGTCACCGATCACGTGTTGGGGGTCCTCCGGGTCGTGCCCGCCCAGGAAGGTCCACGTGCCCTGGCCGTAGTTCCCGTGGATGTACTTCACCCAGGGCGCGCCGGGCTCCTCCGCCAGGACGATCACCGAGGGCTTCAGCCGGGTTCTCCGGAAGCTGGTCGTCAGGCCATAGTAGTCGCGAATGACACGCTCGTGGTTTTGGGTGAGCATGCTGGCCACCGGGTCTATCTTCGCGCTGAAGTCGAACAGCTGGAAGTCCCCCAACGGCTGGCGCATCGGCGTGTTCACCAGATGGCCGTCGATGTCGCTGAACGCCGAAACCGATGGGTTGTTGAACAACTCGGCGCGCTCGAAAGCGAAGGTCCGGTCCCAGTCGAGTCGGATCCGAGCGTCGGGATCCACACCGTCACCGTCCGCGTAGCTGGCCGCGATATCGACACCGATCGCGGCGAGCGCCAACTCGATGGTCTCGGTGGCGGCACACATCGCGAACACGAAGCCGCCGCTCTCAACGTAGTCGCGGATCTTCTCGGCCACGCCCTTCTTCAGCGCAGGCGTATCGGGATAACCGAGCGTTGCAGCGAGGCGACGATTCCGCATCACCTCTTCCTGCAACCACCCCGCTCCCGCGTATGTGAGATAGAACTTCGAGAATTGGCCGGTGAAGTCTTCGTGGTGCAGATGGAGCCAATCGTACTGGACTAGCTCGTCCGCCAGCACCTCCGGGTCCCATAACCTATCGTACTCGATGCCCGCGTAGGTCAGCCCCAGCGTGACAGCATCGTCCCAGGGACGAGCGCTGGGAGTCGTATAGACGGCGATCCTTGGCGCTTTCTCGAGGATCACCGTTTCCATATTCGACGACTCCATCTCCACTCGCACCGCTGCAACATCGCCGGGGCCCAGCGGCTCTACCGTCACCCCGCGCAACGCCGATTCGCGCCGCACCGCTTCGCCGTCGGGCAGCAGGAACGAGCCCGCACGGTGATTGAGCAGCCACTCGACTCGCTCGCCGCGTTGCAGCGCCCAGTACGCCAGACCATAGGAACGGAGATGGTTGGCCTGTACACCGTCCATCGGCACCAGCAGATACTGGGCGTGCGCGGGGCTCGCCAAGGCCAACCCGAGCACGAGCCCGACCCAGACTAGCCGACTCACAATCGCGGGACCTCCTGTCTCAGCTCGGCGAGCCGGCGCCGACCCAGCGGCGTCAGAGCGGAGTCTGGGTAGTCCAGGATCAGCCGTTCGAGCTGTTCGATCGCCTCCGGCTGGCGGCCGGTGGTGGCCAGTGTCTCGGCCAGGCGGATCAGAGCTACCGGCGCCTCTCCGGAGTTCGGGTACGAGTCTGGTATACCGCGCAGCGTCTCCTCGGCAGCTTCCAGCTCTCCCGCAGCTACGGCCAGTTCCCCTGCCCACAACAGCAGCGCCGGCCGGGCCGCCGAGGCGGGACCGCCCTCCAAGCCCTCGCTCAGCAGACGGACAGCCTCCCGCCCACGCCCCTCGACCAATGCCCTGTGTGCGGCGGCCACTGCCTCCAGCTCTTGTCCATTGGCGCTACGCAGAAGACCCAGCAGCCGCAGCACTTCTCCGCGCTGCCCTCCGGTCTGGGTCGCCGCAGCAACCTCCAGCTCCGCTCGCGCCTCCTCGTAGCGACCGGTATAGAGCGCCAGATGACCGCGGCTAGTCGCCAGCCGCGCCGTCGTCGTTCGATCCAACCCGCTGCGGGGAACGAGATCCAGCGCGGCGCTCGCCTCGTTCAGGCGCCCGCGCTGGACGTTCGCCTCGGCGATGGTCAGAGCGAGTTCGGGAAACTCCGGATCTTGCGAATAGTGGCTCGCGTAGGCCCGGAAGGCGCACTCTACGCCCTCAATGTCACCCCCCGCCGCTTGCAGCCGGATTCGCACGCCTGACGCCCAACGGTGGCCAGGCGTGCCGGTATCGCGAGCATCGACCAGCCCCTCGAGCACCTGAATCGCCGACGCCGTGTCACCAGCACTCAAGTCGTTCTGTACGATACGCCGGGCCAGGTCCCAGCGCGTCGTATCGCCCGGAACATCTCGCAGCAGTTGGCGATAGGCCCAAGCGACAAGTCCGGGCTGGACGCGGTCGGCGGCGACTTCGACGAATCGGTTGATGAACGCCTGCCGCTCCCGCGGATCGAGCTCGAGGACCAGCGACTCTGCCCGCTCTCGCGCTTCCTGCGGCTTGTCGGCGTAGAGGGCGGCGATGGCCGCAAGCTTGCGCTCGTCCTCCCGCTCGTCCGACAGCTGCTCGAGCAGAGCCGTAGCTGCCTGGCTCGCGTCCGGGCCCGCCGCCTCGAGCTTGAAGTTGACCAGGTCCCAGCCCAGGCCGGGTGACGCGCGGAGAATCGAGACCCACTGCTCGGCCATCGCCGACCAGCGCCGCTGATCGAGGTAGAAGTCGGCCAGCTCCGAAGCCATCGCGACGGGCCGATCGCTCTTCCCCGCTCCCAGCCGGAGAACTCGCTCCGCCTCGCGCGCCTCGCCGACCCGTTGGAGGGCGGCCGCGTATTCCCTGTAGGCAGAATCCGAGCGCGGCGCGAATTCGAGCCAGCGCTGCCCTGCTGCTCGCAAATCGTCCATCCGGCCGAGCTCGGCAAACACTCTCAACTCGACCTGCCGAAGCAGCACCGACGGCGGATCGGTCTCGATAGCCCTCGCAACATAGGGGACGGTGCGTTCCAGCCGGCCCAGTCTACGGCAGACGCGCTCGTAGGTGAGTATGGCTCCCGGCAGCGCGGGGTCGCGCCGCAGCATTTCTTCCAGCGCTGCCGCGGCATCGTTCAGTTGACCGGCCCGTTCCATCGATTCGATCCGGCGGAGCTCTAGTCGCAGGTCCAGCTGCCGGTCGGTCTGCGCCGACGCTAGGGTGGTGAAACCGAGAAGCAGCGTCAGCGCGAGGGCCGTTCTAATCGCCACCGGAGCCGCCCCGCCGGTTGAGTCGATCGAAGTACTCGAGGATGAGGCGCCTGAAGGCTGGCGGATATCGACGTAGTTCGGCTTCGCCGGGGATCGCGATCTCCGTTCTTCTCAGGACGTCCGCCGGAAGTTGTCCCGGACGCAGCACCTCGACGTCTTCAGGACGTTCGGCTCGCCGCTCTTTGTCAAACTCGTCGCGCTCCAGCGTGCGACCGGCGTCCAGCAGCCGCTGAAAGAGTCTGTTCTGCCTGTCTATCAGCTGTTCGTTCAGCCGACCTCGGTCCAACTCGCGCGCCAGGTCCTCGGCTTCTCGAGCGAGAT
>JBDHHL010000049.1:0-14845 GCA_039589375.1 Gemmatimonadota bacterium
GGATGTACGCTTCGCCGAGCGAACGGAGGCGCTCGGCCGATCCCTTGGGTCGATCGACAACGGCCTCACGGAGATAGCCGTCGAACCGCTCGAATCCCATGGAGATCACACGCTCGACCAGCGCGCGCTTGTTCTCGAAGTAGTTGTAGATGGCCGTGGCACTCACACCGACACGGGCCGCTACCGCGCGCATCGACAGCGCGTCCATCCCGCCGTCGGCCAGCAGGTCTCGGGCCGCTTCCAGGATCGCCGTCTCGGTGTCCGAGCGCCGCAAGGGTTCTGCGACTTTCTGCATCATCCACGTCTCCCTGGGTTAACAACGTAAAGTTTACGGCGTTAATGTAACAACGTTAACCGTCCCGTCAAGCACGGCTTGGACGCGATGGTACGAATGGGTTTGGCTTAGCTAGGAACTGGAGAAATCCGGTCCGAGTGACTGCTGCTATCGGACCGGAAGGACCACCCGATCAAAAGCTTCGCGGAACACGATGAGTACGGTTTTCAGTGCGCTTCCCCGGACCCTCCTCGCTTCACCCCGAAGATCTTGAAGCCGAGATAGAGCAAGAGCGGAATCGCGGCGAGCGAGAGCACCGTGGATGCGATGATCCCCGCAAGGACTCCGGTAGCAGCTTCGAGGATGCGATCCAGGACGATCCACACAACGAAATAGGCGACGCTACAGAAGCCCACCGCCAGCAGCTCTCTTGCCGCGGTTCCTCGGTATCGATTCAGGGCTGTTCCTTCTGCCGTCAGCGCAAGAATCGGCCACATCAGAGTTAGCGGGACCAGAAGCCGAAGCCACATGGACCGGTTCCCCTTTTTGGATAGTGTGTCTCCCCGAACCCGAGGGGCGATATTCTACGCGAGAGCGGCGTTCCTCACAAGCACCCACAAAGCTGAGGGCGGCCCAAGCTTGTCAGGCCGCCCTCAAGATTACCGTTTCCAAATCCTAGGCTACATCACCACACCCGGGCCAAGCCAGGAGGCCGCAGTCTACGCAGCTTTCGCCCCAGTCACGAGCTTCGTCATGGAATCCTTCGCATCACCGAAGAGCATCATGGTCTTCGGGTGGAAGAAGAGCTCGTTCTCCACGCCGGCGAAACCTGCCCTCATGCTCCGCTTCAACACGATGATATGTTCCGCCTCGTCCACGTCCAGAATCGGCATTCCGTACAGCGGGCTCGTCGTATCGTGGCGCGCAGCCGGGTTGACCACGTCGTTCGCACCGATCACCACCGCAACGGTGGTAGTGGGGAACGCGTGATTGATATCGTCCATGTCGAAAAGCTCGTCATACGGGACGTTCGCTTCGGCCAATAGCACGTTCATGTGACCGGGCATTCGTCCCGCGACAGGGTGGATCGCATACTTCACGTCCACACCTCGCTCCTTGAGCACGTCGGAAAGCTCGCGAACCGCGTGCTGGGCCTGAGCCACCGCCATACCGTAGCCGGGAACGAAGATCACCGAGTTCGCATAGGCGAGGATCATCGCCGCCTCTTCGGCGGAAACGTCGCGGACCGTACCAGCCGCAGCGCCAGCGCCGACGCTGCCGGCGACCACGTCTGCCGTGCCCACGGCGCCAAACAGAACGTTCGCCAGCGAGCGGTTCATCCCCACGCACATGATGTTGGTGAGAATGAGACCGGAAGCGCCGACCAGCGAGCCGCCGATGATCAGGACGTTGTTGTTGACCACGAACCCGGCGGCCGCTGCGGCCAACCCCGAATAGGAGTTCAGCAGCGAGATCACCACCGGCATGTCGGCGCCGCCGATTGGCACCACCGACGTGATGCCCAGCACTAACGCCAACCCCAACAGAACCAAGAAGACGGTCAGGTTCATGTCGAAGTAAATCACGTAAGCGCCAAGCGCGAGAATGGCGATCAGCAGCGCGGAGTTCGTCGTCTTCTGAAGCGGCCAGGTTATCGGCGCACCCGTCATCAGGTTCTGCAGCTTCGCGAAGGCAATCATGCTGCCCGAGAAGGTCACGGCGCCGATCAGAGTACCGAGCACAATGCTGACACCGGCGTCCGGCGCCATGCCGGTGGTCGGGTCGCCTATGTATCGGAGGAACTCCGAGACGGCGACCAGCGCCGAGGCGCCGCCACCGAAGCCATTGAAGATACCGACCATCTGAGGCATCGCCGTCATCTGAACGGCGCGAGCAGAGATCGAACCGATGAGCGCGCCGATGATGCCGCCCACCAGGATCATCTGCCAGTTGGCGAAGTTCGTCTCCAGCAGCGTGACGATGATAGCGATCGCCATACCGACCGCTGCCATGAAGTTCCCCGATCTGGCCGTCGCCGGCGACTGCAGGCGCTTCAGGCCAAAGATGAAGAGCGCCGCCGAGACCAAATAGCTCAGGTTCGCAAGAGTGAAGAAATCCATGATCTCAAATCCGCAGAGCTAAGTTTGCAACCCTAATCGCCGCGCTTGACAGAGCGGCTACGACTTGCCGCCACCGGTATCGTCCGGCTTCTTCTTGAACATCTCGAGCATCCGGTCGGTCACCAGAAATCCGCCCGCCACGTTGATCATCCCCATCGTCACAGCGATGACACCCAGAACGAGGATGAACGTGTTGCCGCCCCAGATACCCGGGAGTGTGGCTTCCGTAGCCGCCGCGGTGATGATCAGCGCACCGACCACCGAGATACCCGAGATGGCGTTCGAGCCTGACATGAGTGGCGTGTGCAGCAACGGGGGAACCTTCGTGATCACCTCGAACCCCGTGAACATCGCAAGCACGAAGATGTACAGATTGTTGAGTAGTGCTTCAGGCATCGTCAGTACCTCACAGCAGCGCCTTGACGCGCTCGTTCACGACTTCACCGTCGTGCGTGATGCAACTCCCGGCGATAACCTCGTCTTCGAAGTCGACGTTCAGCTCGCCGTCCTTCACGAATTCGTTGAACAGAGAGATGACATTCCGTGCGTACAGGCTACTGGCGTCCACCGGCATCTCGCTCACCAGGTTGGCGGGACCGTGTATGGTCACTCCGTACTTGACCACGGTCTTTCCGGATTCGGTGAGCGCGCAGTTGCCGCCCGTCTCCGCCGCCAGATCCACGATCACCGAGCCTTCTTTCATCATCTTCACCGCATCCTCTTCCACCAGCACCGGCGCCTTCTTGCCAGGGATTGCAGCCGTCGTGATCACGATGTCGGCAGCCTTGATATGCTCCGCCAGAATCTCCTGCTGTCTCGAGGCCGACGTCTCCGAGACTTCCTTACCATATCCGCCCGCGTCCTCAAGCTCTTGCTCCTCGAGCTCGATATCGATGAACTTCGCCCCCAGGCTCTTCACCTCTTCCTTTGTCGCCGGGCGAATATCGTAGGCTTCCACGGAAGCGCCAAGACGACGGCAAGTCGCGATCGCCTGCAATCCGGCCACGCCGACCCCGAGAATCAGCGCCTTTGCCGGCGGAATCATCCCCGCAGCGGTCATCGACATGGGCAGGAACTTGGGCAGCGCGTCCGCCGCGATGAGCGCCGCCTTGTAGCCAGCGATGTTGGCCTGAGACGAGAGCGCATCCATCTTCTGCGCCCGACTGATCCGCGGCACCGTCTCCAGCGCAACGCCGGTGACTCTCGCTTCGGTCAGCTTCTTCACCAGATCGGTGCTGGTGAGCGGCTCGAGGAAGCCGACAAGCATCGTGCCCTCTTTCATCATGTCGACCTCAGAGAGCTCGGGCTTCCTAACCTTCATGACGACGTCGGCGTCGTACGCGGCTTGGGCCCCGTCGACGATCGAGGCACCTGCCTCTTTGTACATTGCGTCGCCGTAGTAGGACGCCTCCCCGGCGCCGGACTCGATCTGTACTTCGAATCCAGCCTCGACCAGCTTGGCTACTTCCTTAGGCACCAGAGCGACTCTCCGTTCGCCCTCGATGATTTCCCTTGGGACTCCGATCTTCATCGTCTCATCTCTCTCGCTTGGACGCTATCCCCTCGGCTCTCTCGCTCGGACGCGTCTTTATCTCGATCCCACCCATGCAGGCCAGCGCTGTGACCTTCAAATGCGGAGCATCGGGATTGCGCTCGTCGGTCGCCTGCTCGATCTGCTGATCTACCGCACCCATTATTGGGAGCCCGCGCACTGTCACCGGGAGCCCGGGCGGAACGATGATCTCAACGCCGCCCATCACCGCGACCGCATTGACGCGAGTCTCGCCCGCCGGCAGTCGCGCATCGCGGAAATCCAGCTCCACCCCGCCCATGACAGCCAGGGCATTCAAACGCCTCGGCGGTGCCCACGCTCCTTTGCGCGAGCTGCCGCCCATCAGCGCGAGCGCCCAGCCCGTGCCCCTAGGCGGCTCAACAGCCGGCGGCTGCGCCATCACAAGGACAGGCAGGTCGCCGGTGAGCTTGCTGAGCTCGGCAGCGCTGTCGGCTTCGTCCACCGCCGCCAGCCTTTGCTCCAACGCGTCCAACTCGATGTTGCCCGCTGCGAAATGCTCGCACAGCTTAGCCGTTACCTTGTCCCGATCTTCCGGTGTGGGCGTGCTGGCGGCCAGCGACCGATCGCTCATCACTTGCTGACTCCCGGATCGAGGCAACCGTGGGCTTTCAACCGCGGCTGTAGTGTCTGAACTGGCCGGGAATCAATACGCACGATTTGTGCCCGTCAAGATCGAGTCTCTTGGGCTCCTGCCCTGGCGGGTATTAGCTCAATTCTCGCACTTATTCTGGACGTATCGACATATACCCTGAAGGGGTAGATCGTCGAGGTGCAAGGAGGCGGGCCCCGTCGGGACACTTCGTCCCACCGCGGCCCAGATACTCGCGGATCCGACGTTCGAAGGCACTGTGGCTGCTAGACCGTCGCCCCTGAGGCTACCTGGCAAACTCGCTCTAGCTCGTCACCCCGCCGAACTTGTCTCCGCAGCAACGCGCTCGACCTCCCGCCAGACTCGTAGGAAGTTCCCCCCCCAAAGCTTTCTTATGTCATTTTCCGAATAGCCGCGGCGCACCAACTCGATGGTGACGTTGAGAGTTTCGCTTGCGTCGCGCCATCCTTCTACGCCGCCGCCGCCATCGAAGTCGGAGCTGATACCGACATGGTCGATGCCGATCAGATTGACCGCGTAGTCGATATGGTCAACCAGATCTCCGAGCGTCGCCGGCGGCCACCTCTCGTCCAGCTCGCGCCGCCTTCTCTCGTATTCTGCGCGCCTTTCCTCTGGGATCGTCCGGCGCGCCCGGTAGCTTGTCATGCCAAATTCTTCGCGCAGCGCGCGTATGGCTTCCCGTCTTTCCGGCGCCTCATCCTTGATGAAAGAACCCACCGCGACGATCTGAATCACGCCGCCGTTCTGCTGTAAGGCGCGCAGCTGCTCATCGTCCATGTTCCGCGGCACGTCGGTCAGCGCCCGCGCCGAGGAATGCGAAGCGATCACCGGTGCTCTGGAGAGCCTGGCCGCGTCGAGCATGGCCTGCTTCGAGATATGCGACACGTCCACCATGATACCCAGCCGGTTCATCTCCGCTATGACCTGCTGGCCGAATTCGCTGATCCCGCCGTGCTCGCTTTCTGCGTCGCCGAGCTCCTCCCGTGGGTTTGCGGAGTCCGCGATATCGTTGTGGCCGTTGTGGGCGAGGGTGACGTAGCGACCGCCAAGCTCATGGTACTTCGTCAGCAGTCGAAGGTCTTTTCCGATGGAGTACCCGTTCTCGATGCCGATGCAGGCCACCAGCTTGCCGCTCGCGTGGATGCGCTCGACGTCGTCGGCGCTGTAGGCGAGTTCGATCAGGTTGGGGTACATATCGTCCGTCATCCGATGGATCGACTCGAATTTGGCCATCGCCTGGGACTTGGCATCTTCGTACGCCTCAGGGGTCCTTTCCCTCTGACCGACGTACACGATGAAGAAGGCAGCGTCCAGCCCTCCTTCGGTCATCTTGGGCAGGTCGACTTGTCTGTCGCCGCGCACACCTGGATCCACTTCGTCCGTGGCGAAGTTAGGCGGGATGTCATCGTGGGTATCGATCGTCACTATCCGCTGGTGAATTGCGGTTGCCGTGGCGACGATCTCTTCCTCCGACGCGCCTTCAGAGATCCTCTCGCCCTCCGAACAGGCGACCTGGGCGAGGATCAGGGCCGACAGGAGCGCAGTCATCGACATGCTGGCTCGCATGGTGTTCTCCTCGGTGATCAGTTTCTGGCGTTGATACGGCAGCGGACGTGAAGCTAGCACTCGTCCCGGACGGGCGCTAACCCGACAGAAGCCTACGCAGCCTCCTCGAGGAGATTCTTGAATCCCGGGTGTTCGCGCAACGGGTCCCAAGTCGGGTCCACCATCAGCCACGGCACCGAGATCGGGGAATGGATGGCCAGCAGCGACTCGAGTTCCTCGACGGCCGCATCGTAGTCGCCGACCAAGACGTAGATGTGGGCCAGGTTATCGGCCAGCGCCGCGCCTGCATACGCGTCCTCGCTGACCGGCATCGACTCGACGGCGCGGCGACCCTCGCGAACCGCTTCATCGGCACGACCCAGGCCTGCGTAGGCCAGACCGAGCTGTGCATGGAGACGAGAGTCGGTCGGCCTCGTCGTGACCAGCGGCTCCAGGGCGGCCCGCGCCGAGTCGAAGTAGGCGACAGCCTCTTCGCTCACGCCAGCTCTTCTCAGGACCACTGCCTTGGCCAGGTAGTAGGAACCGCTGTCGGGGCCAAACGAATCGAGATAGAGTCTGTCGATGGTGCGCCGGTAATCGTGGTCACGCGTACCGAATAGCATCCGGAAGCTACCCCAATATAGGTTCGCGTAGGCCTCTGCCAGCCTCTGTCGCGCAAGCTCGAAGTCCGGGTCCCGCTCGACCGCCTGCTCGAACATCCCAAGCGCCTCCTGGAACCCGGCCTGGGTACCCGACTGCAGATACTTATCGCCGAGCAGATAGTAGCTGTACGCCTCTACGTCGGACGTTGGCCCGGCCTTCAGCGCTAGCCTTTCCGGCTCTACCAACGTGACGCCAAGAGCGTCGACGACTCGCTCGGCGATCTCCGACTGGACGTCGAATACGCTGGCGATTGGCTCCTCGTAGATATGTGCCCACACGTGCGTGTCGTCGGCGACCCGGATAAGCTGCGGCGTGACACGCACGCGGTTCGGGCCATCAGCCACATTCTCCCACCGCACGGTGCCCTCGAGAGCGTAGTCGACGCCGAGCTCTGCACCTATATCCCTGACCGTCTTGTCCGTATTCTTGTACTGGACGGCTGTGGTCCGCGCGATTACTCCCAGCCCTTCGATGCCGGCCAGACGCGCCGTGATCTCCTCTGTGATGCCGTCAGCAAAGTACTCGTCCACGGCTGAGCCCAAGTTGACAAACGGCAGCACGACCAGAAGTCTGCGGTCATCCCGGTCACTTCCCGCCTGCTCGACGCTCCACCAGCCGGGAAGTCGCGGCAGCAGGTAGAATGCGGCGACTACCGTCAAAGCCGACACCAGACCGACCGCGATGAGAGCGGGCCCCCTGCCTGGCCTCCGGTACGGTGTCTTCTCGTCCTGAAGCGACTCGGTTCGCACTACTCCCTGTGGCGTGACATCAAATGCCCACGCCAGGACCATCGCGACCGGGAACCCGAGAAGGGTCACGGCCACCACCAGGGTCATGGTCCAATCAGGGAGTTTTAGGGCGGGAAAGGCGATGTCGGCGACTTGGAGTATGCCGAAACTGGCCACCGCATACACGACTAAGACGCGGAATACCCGCCGCCGCCGTAGTTCCGCGAGGAAATCGCGGAGCTTTGAGCCATTTTCGCCCATGCCGACCGACCCTAAACTAGTCCACCTGCGCAGTTCACGTAGCCGCACAGCAAGATGAGGCCGCCCCCCGAGGGGTGGCAAGCCATGTCGTATTCTCTTCTAAACAGTTAGAGTCTCAAGTCCGCCCCACGGTTGGAAAGGCGGGCGTTCGGCCTCGCCGGTCACACGGAGCCCGGAAGCTCGAACCCTCTATCCGCGGTCGCTACTGCGTTTCCCCGAAGATCTCCGAGAGCGGCCCCGACTCAGTGCCTGCATTCTCCGCCGGGAGGCCGACACAGGATGGAAGCTGCTGGCGCGGTCCAACGAACTGGCACTTCACGAACCGGCTAGAGATCTCAGCCTTCCACTCATTGCCGCCTGCTACCGTCAGAGCGATCGGCGTGTCGCCGGGCTTATAGCTCACGCTGTCCAGCTCCTCCAAGCTGCCGGCATAACGACCGTAGATCGAGAGGAACCAGTTCTGTGCAGCTTTTAGCTCTCTCAGTTGCTCGCTATAGAGCCTAGTCTCCTCGCTGACTCGGGCGGCTTGCTCCTGGAAGCGATCCCTGAACGGGTTCTCGAAGAAGAGGAAGCTCCACTCGTCATCGTGGGGCTCGAAATAGGCGCTCGAAAGCCTGCCCGTCTCGTCGTCGCGGTCAACGACTTTGAACTCGAGCTGGCGGCCGCGATTCGTCTTGTTGACCTCATCGACCACCACCCGCGTACTGTCCGTACAACCGTACGGCCAATCGCTGCAGAACCGCTCGCGGACCTGCATGGCCGCATCACGCTCGTCGAAGCCACTGCAGCCAGCCGCGAACACGAACCCGCAGAAGGCCAGCCACCTAGTACTCATGCACCGAGGCATGGTTCTCCCCTCACCATTTCCACTTGCGCTCCTCGCCTTGCGGCTCACGGAGCGTCACACGAACCTCCGGCACCCGCCTGTGCACTTGCCTCTCACGCCTTGCAACTTCGGGCCCGGCCGGACTATCGAGATTGGCCAGCACATGTTCTCTGAGACTCTTACCGACTTCATCTAAACTGGCCCCGACTGCCCCGTCGAGGCCCTCCATCGCGCGTCCCTCGGACCGGACGATCTCGACCGCGCCGTCACTCCCCCGCGACAACGACAAGATCTGAACTGAACGGCCAAGTCTGCCGAGCGTCGTCTCGACTACGTGTTGTACAGTCCAGTACGCGGCAAGCTGGCCTTCGGCCCGAGTCGGCTGGCTGTCAGGCCACAGCAGTCGCCGCACAAAGGCCAGGAACGATTCCGCCGCCGCTCGCGCTGGGCCGATCGCGGCGCATGTGACCTCCTCCGTTATCTCCGTCACCGCGAGCTCCTCGTCGACCACGTAGAGACAAGGCATGCCCCTAGCCGGAAGCGCGATCATCGACCCGCCGAGCACGAACTCGCCCGGTCCGACCGCCACTCCCGGAACTTGCCTGAGCGCCTGCGTCATGGCGACCGCTAGCCCAACGGGTTCGGCCAGTGCGTCCCTGATGCCGGTGCTGTGAGCCTCAGGCGCCACTCGGCCGGGATCGCGTTCCGCGACATATACGTCCAAAGCAGCGGATATCTCCTGGGTCAGCCCCTCGGGGCCCGAGACGCCGAAAATGGCTTGACCACCTACTACCCGTAGCAATCCCGCGGGCGGCTCGACCGTCGCCGGGCCACCCTTCGAAAGAGCCGTTCCAAAGCCGCTCGCGGCGAGGACGACGCTGTCCTTACAACGTATACCGACGATCAGTGACACTGTGTGTTCCTCCTGCAGGCGGAATCCTCAAGGTCGCGGGGGATGAACTCGTCACCGTCGCTCTGCCGCACAGAGCCAGTCGATGGCGAAACCAGCGGAGGCGAGCGCCTGACTAAGGGGGAGGTATGCGACAAGTTACCGCGTCCGGCAGTAGGTCACAAGCGGCAGAAGTACTGGAACTCCTGTAGGCCTACCGCAGTGGTGGCAACCGCGGAATCCGACACTCGGGCTTGCACAGGAGGCAAGAATGGGACAGATTTATAGTTTCTCCCCTGTCATTTCCGCTACGAATCCAACTACCATGCGAGAACGAGACAATCTCCAGGGCCGACTCGCCAGTGAAGAGGACTTGGTCGCTGCTACCAACCGCCAGATCGAGTCGGCGCAACGCAAGATCGAGTCGCTCCTACAAAGGATCGAGGACTCGAAGCGCCAGATCAAGGCGACCGAGCAACTGATCGAGAAGCTCCGCGCCGACTGCGAGACGACCGGGAAGCGCATGGACTTACTGCGCCAGTACATGGAGTTGGTCGAGGCCGAGAGCGAACCGACTCGTCCCACGGTACCGCCCGAAGAGGAATCACGGTCTCAAGTAGCGGACGGAGAAGCAGGGGTCGAGAACGATGAGGACCTCGAGGACATTCTTTACCTTGAGGAAGACGAGGATGACGATGAGGATGACTTGATATACGTGGAGCCACCCGCCGAGCAAGCCGGCGAAGAGGAGGCGGAGCTGGTACCTACCATGTCGTTCGACGACGTCGACGAGACCGTCTTCGTTCTCGAGGTCCTTCCGCGTACTCATACGTTCGGAGAGGAACTGCTCATGGTGCTGGCTCATCACAGGAAGGCGACCGCCCCGAAGAGCGTCGTGCGCGTCTTCCGTCGGCTGGACTATGCGCCCAAGCAGCCTGCAACCGACAAAAACGTTAGTGCTCAGGTCGAGTCGAACTCGCACTTCTACGAGTACACCGCCGGCGGACGCATAGCCCTGACACGCGAGGGCCGCATGGAAGCGCTCCGGTTACTGGAAGAGTACTACTAGCGGAAGGACTACCCACTCAACCCACGCACTTGCCGACCCACCGTACTTCCACTGGCGACTCCGGCGCCGCAAGCCCAGATTGCTAGCCAGAGATCTCTTCACAACAGACACGCCACAGGAGGAGACCCATGGCCGACAGCGTCTACAAGGTCATCGAGCTGGTCGGGACCAGCACAAAGAGTTGGGAAGATGCGGCGACGAATGCGGTCGCGAAGGCCGGTGAGAGCCTCAAGAACTTGAGGATCGCCGAGATCCTCAAGCTCGACATGACCGTGGAGGACGGCGATGTCGTACGCTACCGCTCCCGGGTGTCACTCTCCTTCAAGGTCAAGGACTGACGAGACGAGCTGATCACACGGTCGGGATCGCCCCGGTCGTCGCGTGGCCATCCTGTCCGCCGGCGGCAGATAGCTGACAGGGGGCTGGCCAACTGGGTCAGCCCCCTACGTCTCCGCGAGCCGCGAAGGATACGAGGTCACGTAGCCGTTCTACGATAACGCTCCAACCACTGCAGGCCGAGATCATCGGTCCTTATGACGTACAGCGCGCCACGTCCAAAGCCAACGATCTGACGACCAGCGGGAAGCGTGACCGTCCCCTTAAGCTCTGCGTCGGCCCCAAAGATGTCGAATAGGATCGACTCTCCAGCAGGAACATGACGCCGTACCCACATATCGCCCTCGGGCGTGACCCACACGCCGTTATTCAGGAAAGCGGGTTTGGCGTCCGGCCATTCAAAGCTGTCGAGGTCCGGCTCGCCGCTTCCACCGCCGCGACCTAGTGATACGCGCCGGTCACCGTCGCTGATCATGAGGCCGACTCGGACGCCTTCGCCCAAGCTCTCCGCCCACTCCTCCTTGTCGGCGTGCTCTATCTTTAGCGGCTTGTAATCGACGCGTGCACCCCGAACAACCGACCCGTCAAGATGAACCCACTCAACGTGGTACTCGCCGGAGCGGGCGACCGCGACCCGGCCGTCCGGCCCAACGGACCAGGCGTCCTGCGGGCTGAGAGGAACCGGCGTGATGGACACGTTCTGGTTTCCTGGCCCGCCGGAAGTTGATCGCTTCATCTCCGGCAACTTCACCTGAGCTACGGTATCCAGCACCCCGGTCGCTCGATCGAGTCGGGCAACGGCGGCGGAATCCGGAAAGGCGCGCCCCATGCCACCGCCCATCGGCTGGAAGTAGACCCTCCCTTGCGAATCGACACCTCTGGGGATGACGATCTGCAAGCCGCCCCCGGGCCCAGGCGAGCCCTGGGTCATCGGCATCGTCTCGCCGAACGTGCCATCGGGACCGACGACTGTGAGGCGAGCGTTTCCAAGATCCACCAACAGCGTCGAGTCGCCAGGAAGTGCGAACACCGCATCCGGCTGGCGATACTCTTCCGGGCCCTGGCCGACGCCACCCAGAGTGTCAGCCGATCCCGACGCCAAATCCACGATCAGCAGTACCTGACCCAGTGGGTCGGCAACCATCACACGCCCATCCGGCAGCTCGCGCACCCGCTGTACGAATGCGAAACCCTCGGGGAACGTAGCCTCCGGCTTCGTCAGTTCCTGCTCCACGACCTGCGCGGCCGCCGCGCCGGCGCCCGGGCCGGCCAGCAGAGCGAACCCTAGAAGTACAGACATCAACCTTTTTGGCATCATCTCTCCGCTTCGTCTGGGGTAATGCGGTTAGCTCCCTATCCATCTTGATGCAGCAGGCCCGGCAAGCGTCGCAGCCCGCGGGCTCCGCCTCCTACCTACCTGTGCCCGCTACCACGCTATTCGCTACCACACGGCGGTCAAGTGGCCGCGCCGCCCAGCCTCTCAGGCCCGAACGGTCGCCAGTCATACTCCGCCATGCCTTTCACGGCCAGATCCGCCACGATGCTACCCACAAACGGCGAGATCGTTATCCCGTCCCGACCGTATCCGGTCGCATACAGCAGCCCCTCGAGTTCCGGATCGGGTCCAATGATGGGGTATGAATCGGCGCTAATGGGGCGTAGGCCGGCCCACCTCTCGATTGGCCTGTGCTCCACAAGCGTGGGATAAAGCTGCGACACCGACGCGTGAATGGCGTGGAGCCCTTCCTCCGAGATCGAGCGATCGAACCCTACGTCTTCCATGGTGCTCCCAGCCAGCACCGTCCCGTCGTGGCGCGGGACCAGGTAACGCCCTGCGTGGCTAGCTACCAGCCGCTGCAATGCGATCGCGCCGGCGTGGAAGCGGAGGATCTGACCACGGATCGGGCGTACCGGCAGAGGGCGCGGCAACCCGGCGACCTTGCTGCTCCAAGCCCCTGCCGCCAAGATGACACGTTCCGCCTCCAGCGTTCGACCGTCCTCCATCTCGACGCCGACCACCGCCCCGCCCTTCGAGAGGATCTCCGCGACGCCGTTGCCCGAGATCAGGCGAATTTCCGTCCGCCCGATCGCAGCTTCCATGATTTCACCCAGCTCCTGAGTGTCCAGCTGGCCCTCGGAAGGCAACCAGGCGTACGACGGGACGTCTAGGGAGACCCCTGGCTGCAACCGCTCGGCCTCCGCTGGATCCAGAACCTCGGCCTCCAGGCCAAGCTCCCGTTGCCAGCGCCCCGACGCGAGCGCGCCTGCGTGTTCCTCGGCGTTCAGGTTGGCAACCAGCATTCCGTCCCAGCGCAGATGAAGACTGCGGCCGGCCAACTCTTCCAGCCTTGCTGCGAACTCGGGGTAGCGGCTACGGCTTTCCAGGGACAGCTGGAACTTGGGGCCGGCCTCGCCCGCCTCGTACTGGGCAACGACCATCCCCGCCGACGCGCCCGTCGACCCACTCCCGGGACGGGTCGTCTCGACGATCGTCACCGCGGCGCCGCGTTCCCACAGGGCGAGCGCAGCGGCGAACCCCGCTATGCCTCCTCCAACGACGACGACTTCCAACATCGGTGGCCTACCTTGCATCCGTAATCGGGTGAACCTCCGACCCTTCGGCCCAAATACCGGACCCGTAAACCGACGGCCCGAAAGCCGGAATCTAGCACCATGCCGGCCTTGACAGCACACGCGGCCGCGTCGAGCGGTCGGCCCTGTGACCACCGAGGCGCGGCGCTCGTCATAGGCAAGAGGGCCAAGGCCCTCAGCCTAGAGAGACGAAGTGGAGCGAGAAGGCTGGCCAGCCGGGCGGAGCGGGTCGGCCTTTCGCTTTCCGGACCCTGCCAGGACCCCGACGGGCGCCTGTGACCCATCCGGCCCCTGGATCGTCCATTATATGGTCTCAGACCGGCTCCCCCGTCGTATGACTGACCGCGAAAGCGGAAAGGATACGACACGCTACCGCCATGACAAGCCACAATCCGTCCCACCAGGATCCCTGGATTTGCCAGCAGGGTCGTGACGTCGCTACACCGGGGCCCAGACAGTCCACCCAGGGCACGACCGACGCGCACGGCATCGATGAGTACGGCATGGCGATCGCCACGCCGGGAGAGTGGCTCCCCAACTTTGACGACGCCTTCGATCTCGACTTCGGCGAGTAGACGTCCAGCTAATCAACACACCTGTGCGGCCTGTTGCCGCCCGAAATGGCGGGTCGCTCCTCTCGTCGGCGGGCTTCTAGCGTTGCCAACCGCCGCACTTCAGTCGAAACTTACCGGGTCCGATACCCTCTAGGGCTACCTCTCGACATGTGGAGGACCCATGACGATGAGATCCGCTGGCATCCGCCTCAGACTGGTACTCGCCCTGGTATTCGTCCCGCTCCTCGTTGAGGCCACCTCCCTCCGGGCTCAACTCAGCCCCGCAGACTACGCGCGGGCAGAGAGATTCCTGGGCTGGAATACGCTCATGCTGGTCTCCGGGACTGAGGTGAACCCCAACTGGCTTCCACAAGACCGGTTCTGGTACCTGAACCGTATGGGTGAGGGACGCGAATTCGTGCTGGTCGATGCGCAGTCACGAACGCGGCGCCCGGCCTTCGACCATGTCAGGCTTGCGGCAGCGCTCTCGGTAGCAGCGGACACTTCCTACGAGCCGTTCAAACTCCCATTCCGAGAGTTCGAATTCGTGGAAGGTGGTACGGCCATCCGCTTCCAGCTCGGCGATTCGCTTCGTTGGACCTGTGACATATCAGGCTACAGCTGTGCCGGGCCGGACACGGTTCCCAAGGATCCAATCACGGAGGTGACATCGCCGGACGGTCGCTGGGTCGCCTTCGAGCGAGACGAGAACCTTTGGATACGCGAAGTGGCGAGCGGAGAAGAGGTCCAGCTGAGCGATGATGGCATCGAGCACCACGGCTATTCCGTCAATCCCGAAGGATGC
>JBDHHL010000050.1:0-14819 GCA_039589375.1 Gemmatimonadota bacterium
GATCGCCTTGCACATATCGTAGACGGTCAGCAAGGCTGCGCTGGCGGCGACCAGCGCTTCCAATTCGGCGCCGGTCCGGCCGGTAACGCCGGCCCGCGCCTCTACCTTCACACCCGGAATCTCATGATCTAGCGTCAAAGATACATCAATTGCGTCGATTTGTAGAGGGTGACATAACGGGATCCACTCGGCGGCCCTCTTTCCCGCCGATATGCCTGCGATCTGGGCGACGGTGAGCACGTCCCCCTTCTGAACGGCGTTCTCCTCGATGGCTTTCAGCGTCTCGGGCTCCATACGGATCCAGCCCTCGGCCACAGCCGTCCGACGCGTTCGGTCCTTCTGTCCAATATCGACCATCCGGACGCCGCCTTTCTCATCCACGTGGGTGAGCTTGGGCTTCTGCTCACGCATCTCCTACGGCGCCTCCTGTTCTGCACGTGGGTCGGCCGTTCTCGCGCTGCGCTCGCCGAGGTGATGAAGGTTCGCGACGATCAGCTGCGGATTCACGTTTCGCTCCGCGAGGTCCCGAGCGGCGCCGAGGGCCTCGATCGCCCTCAAGATCTGGTCCAGGTCCTGAGGTTGGCGGGCACCTAGAGCGGCGACGACCTCGGATTGAGCAGCGGTGTCGCTGGCGCCGGCTGCGACCGCCAATAGGTCGCGCAGCAGGCTACGAGCCTCCACCAGGCTCTGCGCAAACGCTCCACGCGCGCCCGAGGGCCTGAAGCGGTGTGCGGCAGATAACCGGTAGCCCTGGCCCTGTGCCAGGGCGGCGCGAGCCAGCTCGACGCCGTTCTGCCTCACATCTTCACGGTCCTCGCTGTGAAGTTCCAATGCTCGGCCGATAGAACCTCCGCTATTGATGGCCAGTCGCTGGGCTTCGTCGGCTGGCAGGCCCACCTCATCAACCAGGCAACGGGCTACGCGGTCGGTAGGTAGTGGAGCGATCCTCACCGCCTGGAGGCGGGATCTGATTGTCGGCAGCAGGGCACCCTGAACATCGCACGTCAAGATGAGTAGAGTATCCGCCGGTGGTTCTTCGAGCAGCTTCAACAGCGCGTTCGCGGCCTCGGGATTCCCCAGCTGCGGAGTAAGCGCCTCGGCGCGTCCGATGACCAGGATCTTGCTCGGCCCCATGGCGGGTGTTCTCTGTGCCAGCGAGCGCATCGTATGAACGGCGCCGACGTAGATACCGGAGGGGCCTTCCTCCTCGCCGAGATAGAAGCGGTTGGCGCGGCGTTCCTCCAGGGCGGCCGCTCTGAGATCTTCCAGCTTCTTCTTCAGCTGCTCGGTTCCCGTGGCGCGCTTCGGACGCGGCAGTGGGAAGAACCAATGGACGTCGGGGTGTTCCAATCGCGCGGCCAAACGACAGGACTGGCATTCGCCGCAAGGCCGCGGCAACGGTCCGCTGCAGTTTGCCGCTGCCGCGGTCCAGAGGGCGAGCCGCTGCTTGCCTACACCGCGAGGGCCGTGAAGCACGAGCGACTGAGGCAGGCGACCCTGTTCGGCGGCTCTAGACAGCCGCTGCTTGATCTCCTCGTGGCCGAAGACGGCCAGGTAGCCGGGCTCAGCCACCTTGACCCCTCAGCCAGGGCCGAGGGTCGACGGCCCTGCTGTTTACGCGGATCTGGAACTCGAGGTGAGGCCCCTCGGGGGACATCGAGCCACCCAGTCGGCCGATCGGTTGACCGATAATCACGGCCTCGCCTTCTGTCACGAAGATCTCAGATAGGTAGAGATATAGGGACCAATACCCGCCGCCGTGGCTCAGAATGACTGACGGCCCGTAACCGAGGTAGGGCTGGGCGAAGAACACCGTCCCTCCTGCAACCGCCTGCACCGGGGTCCCTTCGCTAGCGGCGATACCGATCCCGTTCCTGAGGATCACCGTACCGTCCTCGTTCCGCTGCTGACCGTAGTTGTATATGACTCGCCCGTCCACGGGCCAATCGAGTCGGCCTCGGTCGTCCGGCGTCAGGGTACCGCGCGTCGGAGCCGCTGCCGCGAGCGCTTCGGCCGCTTCTCGCTCTCTTTCGAGGCGCTCGACAAGACCGTTCAGTTCCTGTTCATCGCGATCGAGTTCGGTCAACTGCTCCACGGTCGTTGCGCGCATCCCGCGGACGGTCCTCAGCCGTCGTCCCCGTTCCTGCTCCAGATCGTAGAGATTCTGGATCTCCTGGACCTTGTCGTCCCTGGTCTGGCGAAGACCGAGCACTTCCCTCTGTATCTGCTCGTATTTCTCTTGGAGCAGGCTCTCGAGTTCCTCGACTTGGCGGACCAGTAGTCTATCGTGCAGCGCGACGAGATAGAGGTAGCGGTAGCGGCTGATCAGGTCGGCGAAGCTCTCTGCAGCCAGGATTACCTGGAAGTCGCCCAGTGGCCCTCGTTTGTAGAGGTCGCGGGCGCGCCGGGCGGACAGGACCTTCTTCTCAACCAGCTCGTCCTGCGTTCGCAGCAGGTCAGCCGTCGCCATGATCACCTGTTGGTCACGCATAGCGAGCTGGTGATCGAACTCGCGGAGCAGCGATTCCTGCGTACTGATCTGCTGGTTGAGGTTGTCCAGCTCGGCCTCCGCGTCGTGCACGGCCGCCGCGAGGGCTAGCATCTCCGACCGCAGACGTTGCCGCTCGGAGCGGATCTGGTTGAGCCGCTGGCGGCTGAGGCGGATCTCCTCATCGAGAGACTCGATTGGATCCTGAGCCCGAGCTATCGCAGGGCTGCTCAGTAGAGCGAGCGTCACGAGGACGAGTGGTCCTGCGGTCGATAGACGGGTACTACGCATAGTTCGCCAGATGTCGCCGCAGCGCGTGGCCCGAAGCTAGAAGACCCAGTAGACCGCCTGCGAGCGTGCCAGCGATCGCCCAAAGCGGCGGCATCCAGTCGAGCGCGATGAGCGAGCCGTCTACTAGCCGATACGCCCCGTACGTGAGGCACAGGGCGAGAATACCGCCGGCCAGACCGGTCATAAGCCCTTCGAGAAGGAAGGGCCGACGGATGAACCCGTCGGTCGCGCCGACCAGTCTCATGATGGCGATCTCTTCACTGCGGGCGAGGACGGCCATTCTGACCGTCGTGCCGATGATCAGGATCGCGACGACGGCGAATGCTATGCCGAGGACCGCGGCTGTGTAGCCGGCCAGGCGACGTAGCTGGTAGATCTTGTCCACCCACTCCCGCCCGTATCGCACGTCCTCGACGAAGGGATAGAGCGAGATGAGCTCGGCCACACGCTCGACGGACTCCGGGTCGCGAGATTGTGGCCTCAGCTGGATTTCAAGCGAAGCAGGCAGCGGGTTCACCTCGAGGTCGGTAAACACATCGCGGAACTCGGCGAGTTGCTGCATCGCCGCCCGCATCGCCTCGAACTTCGAGACGTGGGTGATTGACTCCACTTCCGGGAAGGAGCGGACGTCGTTCTGGAGGACCTCCAGCTGCGTCGCGGAGATATCGTCGCGTAGATAGGCGACCACCTCGACCCGTTGCTCAATTGCCTGCAATGAGACGTTAACGTTGTGCGCGACGATTCCGAACGCTCCCAAGACGAAGAGACTCAGGCCAATACTGGTGGCCGAGAGGACGACCAATATCGGCGCCCGCCGGAACGCCGCGATCGCCTCTCTCAGGCTATGATTCGCCATCAGACTCCGCCGAATCGTAGACGACTGCGCCTTCCGCAAGCTCGATGACGCGGTACTGCGAGTAACGTCGCACGAGATCGAGGTCATGCGTCGCCATCAAGACAGCAGTCCCAGAAGAGTTGATGTCGCGCGTCAACTCGAAGATCCCTCGGGAGGCGCGCTCGTCGAGGTTGCCCATCGGTTCGTCGGCCAACAAGATTACCGGGTCATGGATAAGGGCGCGGGCCATGGCTATGCGTTGTTGCTCTCCGCCCGACAACTCGTCCGGGAAAGCTCCGGCACGAGGGGCGAGACCTACCTGTGACAGCAACCGCTGAACTTTGCTCTTGATCTCGCTGGGACGAGCGCCGGTGACCTCGAGCGCGAACGCCAGGTTTTCCGCCGCCGTGCGGTTGCGTAACAGCCGAAAGTCTTGGAACACCATTCCGACGCGGCGTCGTAGCTTGGGTATGTCTCGGCGCTTCATCCGCTTTGAGGAAAAGCCCGAGACGCGGACCTCGCCGTCGGTCGGTTGCTCGCCCATGTGAATCAGTCGGAGCAAGGTGCTCTTGCCGGCCCCCGATGGGCCGGTGAGGAACGCGAATTCCCCCTTCGCCAGGTGGAACGAGACGTTCTTGGCGGCCAGCCCCGAGCGAGGGTATTCCTTGTAGACGTCGATGAGTTTGATCACGGGCCGCGGTTCCCGTGGGCGGAGCTGAAGTAGGCAGGGGTGGTTGCCTTCATTCGCTCGTCAATCTATTGGAGTTTGCGCTCTTCGTCAAAGCACGGGCGGCGAAGCCGACGGCCGCCTCGAGCGCCGCTCGCATGGACCCTGGATCGGCGCGGCCGGAGCCGGCGATGTCGAAGGCGGTCCCGTGATCCGGCGACGTACGAGGGAAGGGAAGTCCGAGCGTCACGTTCACGGCCCGACCGAAGGCTGCGGTCTTTATCGCGGCCATCCCCACGTCGTGATACGGTGCAAGCACTACATCCGCTTCCCCTCTCATGGCGCGCACGAAGACGGTGTCGGCCGGGTACGGCCCGTCTATCAGCATTCCTTCTCGACTCAGCTTCTCGATGGTTGGTGTACAGACTCGCGCCTCCTCGTCTCCGAACAGTCCGTCATCCGAGGCGTGGGGATTCAAAGCACACACGGCGAGCCGCGGCTGCTCTAGACCCCACCAACGCTCGAGTCCCGCGTGCGCGAGTCGTGCCACCCGATACAGGCGTTCGCCCGTGTACGCGGTTGCTACCTGGCTGAGCGCCATATGCCCGGTGACGAGAATGACTCGAAGCGGAGCCCCGAGCGGGGTCTGTTCCGCAGAAAGGCAGAGCGCCGTCTCCGGTACACCCGCCAGGTCGCGCAGCATCTCGGTATGCCCCGGCCACGAGTAGCCGGCGGCAGCGATGGCCGACTTGCAGATCGGGGCGGTCACGATTGCGTCCACTTCGCCGTCCAGCGCCAGAGAGACGGCGTGCTCGATCGCGCGGACCGACAGGTGCCCGGCCTCGGAAGCGCCTGAATCGGCGGTCCACTGCCCGATCGAGCGCAGGTCAAGCCCTTCCGTTGTGGGAGACCGCTCCGGTCCCACCATCACGACATCGGCATCGATGGGAGCCGGCTCCCGGAGGGCGCGCACGGCTACCTCGGGTCCGATTCCTCGTGGATCACCCAGGGTTATCGCTATCCTGGGTCGAGGCCCGGCTCGGCCTTCGGACACGAAGCGGTCAGCCGGTGATAGGGAGCCCGTCAAACCGGATTTCGATGTAGGTTGAGTTCCGCAGGTCATCCACCACCCTTCGCAGCATCCGCTCTTGCTGAATCTGCAAGCGGAGACTCTCGCGGGCGTCGTCCAGGGTCCACTCACCGCCGGCTTCCAGGGCGGACAACTTGGCCACGATCCACTTGTTCGGGATACCGGGGAGCGATAACTGGAACGGCCCCACGATGTCCCCGACTTGGGCGCCTTGTAAGACCTGCTGGTATTCAGGTGGAAGCCTGTCCTGTGCGTAGCCGGTAAGGCTGGAGCGCTCGGTTGGATCACCATATCGGGTTATCAGAGAGTCGATCTCTGCCCCGGCGTCCAACATTGCCGCCACCCGCTCTGCCAGCTGGTGCGCCGCGGCCGTGTCCTGGTCGGTCATCTCGGGGCGGATGAGGATGTGCCGCGCCGAACGTTCGTCACCTCTGATGCGTTCTAGCTTGATGATGTGGAAACCGAACGGCGTTTCGACGATGCCGCTGACGTCGCCCACATCCATTGCGTAGAGAGCATCCTCGAATTCCTTGACCAACTCTCCCTTCCTGACCCATCCGAGCTCACCGCCTCGATCCCGGGTGCCGGGGTCATCCGAGTACTCGCGAGCCAGGCGGATGAAGTCTTCGCCGGCGTTCGCCCGCGACAGCGCGCGCGCGGCCTCCTCCTCCGCCAGAAGCCTCGCGTCTTGCGACGATTCGGCGTTTATCACCACCTGCTTCAGCGTGACCGTCGCGGGCTTTGTCCCCAGCGCTTGCTTCTGCGCCTCGAACAGCGCTCCGATCTCTTCTTCGCTGACGAGCACTGGCTGCATCCCTGACACCTCGGTCTGCAGATAACGGTTCGCCAGCAGCTCCGCTCTGACCTGCTCGCCAACGCGGATCCGGTACTCGGCTGCCGTCACGCCCTCCCTTGCCAGCACTTGCTCGAATTCGAGTTGGCTGGAGAACTGACGCCTGACTTGTGCGAGTCGCTCGTCGACGATCTCGTTCAACTCGGCCTCGGAGACGGTGATACCCGCGCGTTCGGCGTGGATGACAAAGAGAACCTCGTTCACTTTCTGGTCGAGCGCCTGACGCAGAAACTCTTCGAGTTGGCGCGGATCCTCCGGGACCCGCACGCCTTGAGCCTGAAGGCGGAAGACAAATTCTTGGAGATCACTCTGGAGGACAGCGGTATCGCCGACGATGGCGATGACGCGGTCGACCAGGTTGGACGGATCCTGGGCAACTGCGGTGTGGCCCATGCGAGCCGGCCAGGCAAGGGCTGCCAGCAAGACGAGCGATCCCGCCAAAATGGAGCTTAATCGAACGGCACGATGCTTCATCGGCTTCACTCCGGACGCGGCGCGTCTGCCGGCATGCCCCCGGAGGCCTGCTGTTCGCGTATAATCTTGAGCCTCTCGATCACGGCAGGGAAACGATCCGGATAGACCTGGATGGCCCGGTCTTTTCGCAATGCCGGCGCGACACTCTCCAAAGCGGCCGGGCTGCGCTGGAGTGAAAGCAGCAGTTCCAAGGCCTGGTCCACCGCTTCCGGGATCGTTTGTTCACCGCTCACGAGATGCTCCCTCCGAATGCCGACCACCGCAGCCGCCGTGAATAGCTCGCGTCTGGCAACCTCCCGGAGACTGTCCGCCGTCTCTTCGGGCGCTGCAAACCCCAGATCGAGAGCCGCCTTGACGAGCAACTTGTTTCGCACCAACTCCCTCAGGAAGCCGGCTACGGTGATGCTATCCGAGGAGAAGGCTCGACGCGTCTCCGGACTGCCTTTGACCACGAAATCCGCCCATTCACCCATCGTCAGCGCGCCACCGTTGTAGCGCACCAGGGCGGCGTTCCGCTGTGCCGCGGATAGTCGCTCGAGCTGCGGCGCGAAGGCCAACCGACGAACCATGTTGACCGCACCCAGAGCATACCGGATATCAGCCGCCTCAAAGAGCGAGTCAATGTAGGCCTCCTCGAGTCCACCAAGCTGCCGGTCGACGAGTACGCGACGGTACTCCTCGCGGACTTCCTCGAAAGGTCGCTCGACGCGGTCTGTGACCCTGAAGATGTGATACCCGAGACCCGACCTGACGGTTTCGCTTATACCAGGCTGCATACGCAGGACCGTTTCCTCGATTTCCGGCGAGGCACGCCCCCGCGACACTCGGCCGAGCGAGCCACCGATCCCCGCTGTGCGCTCGTCGTCGGAATAGTTCCTCGCCAATCGCTCGAAATCCTCTCCGGCAAGGGCTCGCTCGCGCAGCGCTTCAGCGAACCTCCTCAGGCTGTCCGCTTCCTCGGCGGAAGCGGTATCAGGCACCGCGACGAGGATGTGGTATGCCTGGACAATCGTGTACGGCTGCTCCTCCTCGTACGCCGCGCGAAGCTCTTCGTCCGATGGTTGCACCCGGGCCAGGATCGCCTCTTCCCTGAGCATCCAGGCCAGCTCCTGGTCCATCCCCCGCTTGATCAGTGGCCCGAAGTCGAGGTTCGAGAAGGTGTCGGGACTGGCCAGCTCGGAGATCAGGACCGTGTACCCGATCCACAGGTCGGCGAACGGATCGACGACGAGCGGCAGTGCGGGTGCGGTATTCTCGTTCGCGAAAGACAGCAAGTGCGCAGCGTGCTCGATCGTCAAGGTGTGCCCGTCGACTCGGGCTACGGCGTCCTTGTGTCCTTCCGCTCCCTCACGGGCGGCGGAGCATGAGATGAGTCCTGCCGCGAGGACACACGTTAGTATCAGTAAGCTCGAGTGCTTGTTCATCTTATCCTGTGGTTGTGGGTCGGTCTTCTTCTTCCAGCATACGCTCCAACGCTTCGACAATGATCGGTGTGACGTCCTGCGCGCCGGTCAGCCGGAAGACGAGAGAAAGCGGCTGGAGGCGTCTCACGTCGACTTCCACCTCGTGGCCGGCCATCGCTTCGCGCAGGGCGGTCAATCGGGGGACCACACCGCGCAGGAAGTTAACACGAGCGGTCTCCGCTGTCGCGAGTACCCGCTCGACACCTAGGCGGCCCCCCAGGATCCTAATGCGGGCGGCAGCGACAAGTCGCTGCACTTCGCCCGGCAGGGCGCCAAATCGATCTCGTAACTCTAACGTCAAATGCTCCAGCTCGTCGAGGTCGGAGACCTTGGAGAGCCGCCTGTAGAAATCGAGCTTCTGCCCCTCGTCGGGGATAAAGCTGTCAGGGAAGTAGGTTGCCCCAGAAATCGAGATCTCGGGGACCTCGGGCCGCGAGATCGGTCTCCCCTCGCCTCGTCGCATCATGGCCACCGTATCCTCGAGCAGCCGCAGGTAGGTGTCGAAACCGACGGCCTGCGCGAAACCGGACTGCTCTGACCCGAGGAGGTTACCCGCGCCCCGCATCTCGAGGTCCTTCAGGGCGAGCCGATAGCCGGCGCCCAGTTCCGTGTGCTTCTCGAGCAGGTGCAGCCGCCGCTCGGTGTCCGGCGGCAGGTTGGGGGGAACGACTAGGTAGCAGTACGCGCGCTGGTGCGATCGCCCCACACGGCCGCGCAGTTGATACAGCTGGGCCAGACCGAAGTAGTCGGCCCGGTGGATGATCATCGTGTTCGCGTTCGGAACGTCCAATCCGTTCTCGATTATCGCCGTAGCCACCAAGACATGAATGTCGCCGCGCACGAAATCCGTCATCACTTTCTCGAGGCGACGTTCGGCTAGCTGGCCGTGTGCGATTTCGACTCGTAGGTCTGGCACCAGCCGCCGGACTTTCGCCGCGACCTCTGGGATCGACTCAACTCGGTTGTGCACGAAGAAGACTTGCCCGGCCCGGTCAACCTCGAGCCGGATCGCGTCTTCGATGGTCTGGTCTTCCCAGCTCATCATGTGAGTGATGATCGGCCGCCTGTTGCGGGGCGGGGTGCGGATCACCGAGAGATCGCGGAGCCCACTCAACGACAGATGCAGCGTGCGCGGAATTGGGGTAGCCGTCATGGTCAGAACGTCGACGCTACGCTTCAGTGCTTTGAGGCGTTCCTTCTGGGTCACCCCGAACTGCTGTTCTTCATCGATCACCAACAGGCCGAGATCGTGGAACCGGACGTCGGGCGAGACCAGGCGGTGCGTGCCGATCACAATGTCGACGTACCCATTGGCCAGCCCGCCGACCACCGCCTCCTGCTCGCTGGGAGTGCGGAATCGGGAAAGCGACTCGATGACGATGGGATAATCTGCCAGCCGCGCCCGGAACGTCTGCAGGTGCTGTTCAACCAGGACCGTGGTCGGCGCGAGAACGGCGACCTGCTTGCCGTCCTGAACGGCCTTGAACGCGGCGCGGATGGCCACCTCGGTCTTGCCGTAGCCCACGTCGCCGCAGATCAGGAGATCCATGGGCTGTGCGCGCTCCAAGGCCCGCTTCACCTCATCGGCCACCCGTTCTTGGTCTGGCGTTTCCTCGTAGATGAAAGCCGACTCCATCTCGCGTTGCCAACGTGTGTCGGGGCTGTAAGCGTGCGACTCCGTCACTCGCCGGGCGGCGTATAGCTCCAGCAACTCTGCCGCCATCGTCTGGATCGCGTCCTCGGTCCGCTTCTTCAGTCGCTGCCAGCTTCCACTGCCCAGGCGATGAAGCTTCGGTGCGGAACGATCATCTCCATCCTCGGTCTGTGAGATCCAACGCTCCACAAGATCCGCCCGGTAGTGAGGAACGCGCAGGATGTCACCGCCGGCGTATTCCAGGACCAGCGTCTCCAGCTCCTCGCCGCTGATCGCCACTCGCTCGAGGCCGCGGTAGCGACCGATCCCGTGATCGAGATGGACCACATAGTCGCCGGGTGTCAGAGTCGAAAGCGTGTCCAGGGCGGCCCGACTCGCAACGCGCCGCTGACGCTGCGGTCGGCGCGCGCGTCTGAAGATCTCGTGATCTGTGAACAGCCAGAGTGGTGGATCGGAGTTGGGTACGATGAAGCCACCGGCGAGAGGTGCCATCCCCAGCGTGATACTCTTCAGCGTGGCGGTGCCGGCTGCGTCTTCGAGGATCTCCTCTAGCCGCTCGAGCTGGCCCTCGTTGTCGCAGAGGATGAGTACGCGGGCATCGTCTCGAAGGGCCTCTCTGACAGCGGCTACGAGGACCTCGATCTTGCGGTCGATGGCCGGCACCGGCCGGATGCCAAAGTCCACGTCGGCGTCTGCGCCTCTGTCGGTGATGTACAGGATTCCGAACCTGCGGAGGTTGGACTGCACCAAGGCAGGTGAATCCTGATAGGCGGCGGGCGTTTCGGTTCTACGCGCAAGCTCATCCCAGCTTCGCTGCCGCTCCTCCTCTTCGGCGTCGGGATCGAGGCGAACGATCAAGGTCGATTCGGGAAGCACTTCCAATAGCGTCCCGGTGCGGTCGTTGGCGTCGTCTCCGGCGGGGGAAACCTCGGCGCTCTCGGCTGGGAAGCTCACCGGTAGCAGTCTAACGGAACCGAGCTGCTCGATAGAGCGCTGATCGAGGACGTCGAACGAGCGTAGCGACTCGATCCGGTCATCCCAAAGCTCTACGCGGACCGGGTCGAGCGTGGTGACGGGATAGACGTCGACGATGCCGCCGCGCACGGAGTAATCACCGACTGCCTCTACCATCGGGACCCTGCGGTAGCCGGATCTCTCTAGTGAAGCGAGTAGCTCCTCGCGGTCCAGCTCTTGGCCGGACGTCAACAGGATCTCGAGCCCCGACCAGCTGGCTGGCAGCCCGAAGCGCTCGCCTAGCGCCCGAGCCGTCGTCACGAGTATAGGAGCTCGACCGGATATCACGGCCTGCAGCGAGTCGACGCGTCGGGCGGATATCTCGATGTGCGGGTCCTCGAGATCCGGATGAACCGCCTCCCGCTGAGGGAACACCCTGGCCTGGTTTGAGGCGAGCGCGTCCAGGTCGGCCTCGAACTCCTCAGCGGCTGGCGCGTTGGGCGCAATGAGTAGCAGGCGTCGAGCGGTCCCGGTCACGACCAAGGCCGCCGCCAGGACGACGGGCGCGGAGCCGGGGAGGCCTGTTATCGGGCGCTCTTCGCCCGGCCCAGGCAGGTGGTCCAGAAGCCGGTCGAATTCCGGTGTGCCCCGGAGGCTATCTATTATCACCGCTGCTATCGATTGTCTTGCTGGAGTTCCGTTGGATGCCGCCGGGTTGGGCCGCCTTTCGCCGCCCCACGGCCGACAGGCTCGCCTCGACAATAGAAACGAGCAGAAGGAACACTACAAGGGGCCGCCAGGCCAGCTTTCCGCGGCGTGTTTGGAAGGCGCCGTCGACCCAATCATCGGCGTTCTCGTCCTCACTCCACGACCATTCGGCTGCCGGGAGCGTGCTTTCGAGGGCTCCCGGCCGGGCGCGGCTTAGGTCGGCCTCGGACGTCGGCGCGTTGACCGAAAACGCCAGCAGCACGCGATCCCCGTCCAGGACTCTATAGTTGCCGGCCCTGGTCGCACGAAACCAGGCTCCGCCCTCGACCGTGGTAAGCACGTCGCCGGGTTGGCTGATCGCGTTAGCTCGAGCAGGCAGGCGAATCGTACTCACTCCCTCGACGTTGACGGGTTCGATAGCGCCGCGCCTGGCCCAGTCGCCCACAAGGGCATCGACGAATGGTACCATCGCGGCGCTGACCGGAAGGTCGGACGCCTCTGGCGCCAACGGCGAGGCCAGCAGCAGGTAGGCGGCACCTTCCTGGGTCGTGCCCCTGACCAGCCAGGTTTGCCCGTCAGCGAGCCGCAGAAGCGCGGTGTCACCGGGGGCGAATGCCGAGGGCAGGAGACGATAGTGGGAGTGCACCGCCAGCCCAGCCAGCCCCGGAAGCGTCGCCCGCGCGCCTATACGGGTCATGCCAGGCTCGCGCTCGCGCGCGTCATATTGCCACGGAACTTCAGCGCGGGACAGCCTCAAGTTCAGGCGCGGCAAGTCCAGCGAGCCGACGGGCGGGAGAACGATAACGGAGCGACCCGAGGCAAGGCCCTCGCCTAGGCTATCTCCGCCGTCTGTGATCCAGACTTCTGCATCGGTGAGCTCGGTCCGATAGAGACGGCCACCGCGCTCCAGCGCGTCCAGTGAGTGCATGAGGAAGGGTGTAGCCTCTCCCAGGACTGCTACTCTCGGCGCCGGTCGGGCGAACCATGTGAAGTAGCGTCTGTCGTCGGCCGCCAGGCCTGAGCGCTCGGCCTCCAGGTAGCCTTGCACCCAACCGCTGTCCTGAGGCGGCAGTCTCAATAGCGTCTGGCCGCCGAAAATGCCCTCGGCGATTCCAACGACGTCGTCATTCGCGACCAGGCGGACTACCGTCGGTTCTGCGGGCGGTTCGGCTCCGTACAGGGTCAGCGTCACCGAGATGTTTGTCTGCAGGCCGGCGCCAAGCGGCTGGACCTCGGGCACGGGATTCCCCAGCGCGCCGTTTGGCTGGACCTCGTATCGCGGTGAAAACACGCGCACAGACACGCCCGCGCCTTTCTCGGGCATGGCCGCGGTATCTGAAGTTGTTGCCGCGAGCGAGACACTCTGCAGGTCCGTGAGAATGTGTAACTCGCGCTCCATACCTCCGAAGGAGTCCAGCCAGGCGTTCGCCAACCGGACCGTTTCGTTCAGGCGCGCGAGCCCGGCGGTTGGCTGCCACTCTTCCACGTAGGCTCGCGCTCCGTCCACGTCCGTGGTCAGCGCGCCCTCCTCGGGTTGAGCGGCGCTGAACAGGGCGAAACGGTCATCCCCGGTGACGAGGTCGAGTGTTCGCACTACGCGCTCGGCATAGAGGTCGAGGAGACGTCGGTCGCCGGACAGTTGACCGGAGCTTTGCGATTCGTCGACGACGATGGCCAACGCGGTCGGCCGGTGGTCACGTGCGCCGCCGCGTCCGATGAGCGGTCCTGCCGCCGCGACGGCGGCCAAGAGAACGATCAGGGCCCGGGCGGCCAATAGCAGAAGGTGCCGGAGCCGCACGCGGCGAGCGTGGCGCTGCTCGGCTCGACGTAGGTAGCGGATCGCCGGGAACGTGAGGCGTCGGACTTCCTTGCGGCGGACGAGGTGGAGAAGGATCGGCACGGCGACCGCGGCAGCGGCGACAGCGAAGACGGGGTGAAGGAACCCCATTACGCCAACCGCGCCCGGGTGTACAGGTACTGGCTGAGACAAGAAGCCAGCGGCTGGTCGGTGATAATCGGGTAGTAGTCGATTCCCTGCGCCCCACAGACACGGCGCCAGTCGTCCACGGCCGAGGCCACCGCGTCTCGATACTCGGATCGGAGTTCCGCCGAGCGGGTAGCGACCTCATCGCCCGTCTCGGGATCGACGAAGATCGCGTCACCGATGCCCGGCAGTTCCAGCTCGCCCGGATCGAGGATCTGGAAAACCAGCACCTCGTGGCCCTGATGACGGAGCCTCTTCAGCGCCCGCTGCGTCGCCATCTCATCCACCAACAGGTCGGAGATCAGGATGACCAGTCCCCGACGCCGGCGCACCGACGCGACCTCGTCGAGCGCGTCTTCCGCCGAGCTCAACCTGCCAGGCACTCGAGCTGCAACGTGGCGCACCAGCTCGATCCAGTGCTCGATCGTCCCCCGCGGTGGGACGCGCCCGAGCACTCTCTCGGCAAAGCAGGTCAGGCCTGCCAAGTCGCCCTGCCTGACGAGAAGCAGCGTCAGACTGGCCGCCAGACGCTTCGCGTAGTCGAGTTTCGTCAACAAACCGACCGTCTGGCTGCGCCAGTCCATCGAGGCGCTGACATCCAGGCAGACTTGGGCCGACAGGTTCGTCTCTTCTTCGTACTGCTTGAGGTAGAAACGATCAGATCGGCCGTACATCTTCCAATCGACGAATCGAAGATCGTCGCCCGGGCGGTAGGCTCGGTGCTCGGCAAACTCCACCGAGAAGCCGCGACTGGGTGAACTGTGGAGACCCGTGATGAACCCTTTGACTACGGCCCGGGCAATGAGCTCCAGGCCGCCGAGGGCATCGAGCTCGGCTGGGTCCAGCAGGTCGGGTCGGTCTCGCTGACGCGTCTTCATCCAGTCGGATCGCTCTAAGTGGCGCGCTTCGTATGTGGCTGCAAGGAGCCCCGTCTGAGCCGAGGCGGAAACATAACCGGACCGTCAGGCCCCGGGCTAATCGCTATTGCCGGCGTTGCCGAAGACGCATCGCTTCGGGTATGATCGGTACACGGCTCCATCCTACTACGCTCGGGGTGGTGTCAAGGTTCAGCGTATCGACGGCGCACAATGCTGGAGGTCGGCGGCGTCGGAGGTCAGTGACTGGAGGAGCAGGTTGCCACAGGCGTTTGTAAGATTCCATCTGGCGATACTCGTGATGAGCGCCACGTTGGTCGGTTGTCGGGCGGCACCGAGCACGCGGGCAGTCGAGGACAGCATCACCACGAACGACATGCAAGCGCGCATATCGTTCCTCGCATCCGATCTGCTACTCGGGCGGGCGACTCCGAGCCATGGTCTGGATGTCGCCGCCGATTATGTCGCGTCGGAATTCGGACG